>LJUQ01000129.1 GCA_001304505.1 Bacteroides sp. SM23_62_1 | reverse complement strand
CTGAAAGGAAAACCTCTGAGACACACCGGCCCTGTGAACCGGGGTGATATCATTGAAACTCTTTTGCACCGAGGAACTCTTTCAAGCAAGGTCGTAGACAAAAAGGGAAAGGCCGGCTAGAAAGATCAAAGGTGTACAGAATCGAGAATCAAAACCTCAGAACCACAATCCCACCACCCACTCCCACACCTCCGCCCCTTTAGGGGCGGAATTTCAAATTCCCCGGAACTATTTTATTTCTCATCAGGAATTTTTACTTTAGTGCTTTTTAAAGCGCCGGATATGTCCATGAACAGGACATTTATAGTCATCATTATCGGTTTAACATTCAGCCTGGTACCCCTGGTGGCTCAACCCGATACTCGAATTAACAGTATCGTAAGCCAGTTACGAAATGTATCAGACACTACACGTATCGATTTATTCAATGAGCTGTCACAATTATACTGGCAACGTTCTTTAGATACAAGTCTGCTATATGCAACGCATGCACTGAATTTATCGGACAAAATCAAAGACAAATACCGTATTGCCTACTCCCTTAATATGACAGGTAATGCCTATTACATGCTCGGCAATTATGCCAGCAGCCTTGAATTTTATCAGCAAGCATTACAGCACAGGATTGAACTGGGTGATAGTAATGATATTGCCCGAACAATTAATAACATCGGGGCTGTGCATCTGCAAACACATAATTATGACCAGGCCCTGGAGTATTTTAATAAAGCTCTTAATATTTATTCCACATTTGGTGATGAAGAGGTCATATTTATTCTTACAAATAATATTGGAGGGGTTTATAATGAAAAGAAAGAATATGATAAGGCATTTGAATACCTTAATCAGGCCTATGAAATAGCGAGAAAAACAGATGATGATAACAATATGATCATTACATTGAATAACATGGGTGAAATCTCAATTTCCCTGAAACAATTCGACAAAGCCCTTGAATATTTCTTCGAAGCAAGGAAAATTTGTGAAGAACTGTATGATTATAACAGACTTTCGACAATTCTTATGAATATCGGTGCTGCATACATGTCGGCCGGGCAACAGGAAAAATCCCTTCCATTCTTTCAGAAAGCACTTGAATATGCTGAATTAGTCAACTCCATCAGGTTAAAAAGGGACATTTACGGGAATTTATACAGGTATTACAGCGAAAAAAATAATCCCGCAAAATCACTCGCCTACCTTGAATTGTTTAACGAAGCCAATGACAGTATCAGTTCAGAGGAATCCGTGTTGAAGATTGCAGAACTGGAATTAAAATATAATGCGCAAAATTTTCAGAATGAAATTGAACTTCTGAAAAAAAACAATGAAATCAACAAACTACGCCTGAACCGTTCAAGGATTACCATTATTTCCCTCATCATCATCACTATTCTGGCTGGCGCCGTATTACTTGTCATCATTAACCGGATACGATTAAAACGTGAGTCTAACCTAATGTTATCCGGGAAAAATGAGGAGCTCGAGGCTGCCAACAGGAAATTAAAAGAATCGGAACAAAACCTGAAAGAGCTTAATGCTACCAAGGATAAATTCTTCTCAATTATCGGGCATGATCTCAGAAACCCATTAAATGCACTGCTTGGATTCAGTGAATTAATATCGGGAAATCCAATGGATTATACTGTGGAGGAGTTGCAGAAATATACGCGGATCATCAACGAATCAGCAAAAAAAATACACCAGTTGGTTGAGAATCTCCTGGAATGGTCAAGATCTCAGTCAGGCAATATTGACTTTTTTCCTAAATTATTGAATATCAGTCAAATTGCTGATGAGATAGGAGATATATTAAGCATCCAGGCGAGTGAGAAAGAGATCGCCATTCACAATAAAATTCCTGCTGACATTCGCGTTTATGCAGATAAAAATCTGGTGGCCACCATCCTGAGGAACCTGATTAATAATGCTATAAAATTTACACAGAATGGTGGCCAGATTATCCTTACTGCAGAGCATATGAATGGCCAGGTAAATATTGCTGTTTCTGATACAGGGAAAGGGATGACCCGGGAACAGATTAACCGTCTATTCAAATTGGATATAAACTTAACAACAACAGGCACTTCAGAAGAAAAGGGTACCGGACTGGGACTTCTTCTGTGTAAAGAATTTGTTGAAATTCATAACGGTAACATCTGGGTTGAGAGTGCACCTGCAAAGGGTAGCACCTTCTATTTCTCACTTCCAGATATACAATCATAACACCATAAAATGACAAAAGAAGAGATATCATACCAGGAAGCTGTTACGGAGATCGAGGAGATCATAAAAAAGCTTGAAAGTGGTGAGCTCGACGTTGATCAGTTAACAGGAGAAGTTAAACGTGTTTCCTACCTGCTTGATATATGCAGAAAAAAGCTTAAAACTGCAGAAGTGGAGATTCAAAAAATCATTGAAGGAATGAAAGAAGAGGGAGCAGATGACCATTCGTAATATTATTCCTATCCATCCTGCTTTACTTCCAGATCCATTGTGGCATCAAGATCTGGACAATAATCGATCAGGTTACATAATTCAGATGCAAAACCCACCCTCATATTGGCTGTTTTAAAAAACTCGGTGGCAATATGTTTTATCTGGTTTTGATTGGCAATCAGAACCTGAACCGGATCAAGCTCCTCAAAACAATACTTACCCTGTACCTCTTTGAGAATACTTAGATTCTTATTGAAAATTTTCATCAGCCTACGGTAGGAATGTGTAATGGAAGCCAGATGATGCCCAATCACTCCTATCACTTCCATATTTTCGGTCTCTATCACGGGACTCCCGGCATTTCCCTGTTTGATTGATGCATCAACCTGTATATAATTGATACTATTCTGTTCAGTGAAGAAGCTGGAGATGATTCCTTTCTTAATGGCAAGGTTATCCTTATCAAGTTGATATCCAAGTACTGCAACCGGATGTCCGATTTCATAATCCACCTTTCGGCTGCATTTCAGGGAGGGTATATTTTTGAATTCGTTATCCTTCAGCCTGATTATGACATAACCCGGCACAATTTTCCCGCCCGGATGAAATATCCGTTCTTTAAATGCAGTATAAGACATGGCTTTCCCTGCTCTTTCTGTATAACCATCCTCTTTCGTAAAGCGCAGGTATACTTTTGCCGGCTGGGTAAATTTATCAATGATGTCATCCGTGATCAGGTAATCCCTGATCCTGAATCCTGTGAAGGTAATAATACGGGTTCCTGCTTTGCTTAAAAAATGGATAGAGCAAACTGATGAGTGGCATTCTTTCCAGATAGTCCTGTACATATTAATAATGATAGTGATCCGGAAAAACAGGATTTAGTTACTAATTCCTTCACCAACTGTCTCACCTCTCTTTCAGGATAGACCTGAAATTTTATCTGACCTTTAAAACAGCCGATCCCTCTATAGGGCCGATTATTTTTGCAAATATACACTATTCCCTGAACTAACAACCTGTTTTTCAGAATCGGTTGTTAATATTTATTTTGAATAATAATTGATATAAATGCTTTTTCATTCTTCCAACTCCTGCTGGTTTATGCTTCCTCGCTCCTTCACCCTTTCGCTCCTTCGCTCCTTCGCCCTTGTACCCATTATCTCTAAAGATGCATCAATATCCGTCAGCTGAAGCTGACGGCAATTAATTATCTCTCAATTCCCTTCTGGCTTATGCTTCATCGCTCCTTCGCCCTTTCGCTCCTTCGCCCCTTCACCCATCCTCCCTTGCTCCCACTCATACCTTCACGCTATCACACTTTCACATCTTCTAAAACTTTAGCATTATTCCCCCCAGCAAATGTATCCCGGCCTGTGGAAAGAATCCGTCCATATAATATTCTTCTCCACCAGTGTAATACCTGTAAATCCAGGCATTGGTCTCGTATCTGGTATTGAACAGGTTATTCACCATCATACTCAACACTATTTCTTTCACCGGCTTTGTATTAAAGTGATAACCGATTACAGCATCATTCACAAAATACCTGTCAAGAACTCTGTTGTCAGATGAAGTGTTGTCAATATATTGTTTCCCTACATACTTTGATTGTAAAGATATTTTCAGGTTATTGATAATCTCATAAGAAAACCTGCTACCCATGATAACTGAGGGAGAAAACGCCAGGTTTGTCTCACCCAGATAATTGGTTACCTGGTAAGGTTCATTTCCCGGATCATTCCAGTAATCCCAGTTGTCAACATATTCTGTAAATCCAATAATTTTATTCCGGCTGAGTGTCAGGTTCAGGTCCCATTGAAACCTATCAAAGGGTTTAATTCCGGCTATTATCTCTATTCCGGCACGATAGCTATCAGGAATATTTGTCATTATCGGTGCCCCTACATCATTGATTTCACCTGTGAGAACCAGCTGGTTAGCATAATCCATATAATAGATGTTGGCTTCAAATAATAATTTGTTGAGACCCATTTTATAACCAACCTCATAATCCATCAGGGTTTCATGCTCAGGCACGGGATGTGCCGGATCGGCATCCACGAAATTTGCCCTGTTGGGTTCGCGGTTGGCCATTGCGAATGAAACGAAAAAGCTGTGGTTATTACTAAATTCATAATGTATCCCAAACTTCGGATTCAGAAAACCATAATCATGCTCCTGTCCAATATTCCGAAGATCATCATCAATACCTGTAATCATGTAATGAATATACCTGTATTGGATATCACCAAATATCCCGAGGTCCCTAGCAATCTGCCAGTTAAGCTTAATATAAATATGCGCATCCGTTTTCACGCCTGTCCCCCTGTACCATTCGTGATTTATTTCAGAACCACCTGCATGCCGGGCCCAGATCACCCTGCCAAAATGTTTTCCATCATATCTGTTCAATCCTCCTCCCAGAAAAGCATCGACACGACCTTCCTTATATCTGAGCGACCAGATTATCCCATAAAAATCATTATTAAGCCATTTTTGTCGTATCAGGTCGCTTGCAGTGACTGTATCAATACCATAGATCACATCATTTATTTGATAGTCCGACAAAGCCTGATCCTGGCGGTATTCTTCATAATACCCGCGCCCGTAGGTATAATGCAGAGCGGAATTGAATAGCAGGACTTTGTTAATCTCATAGGAGAACAATATCTGATAGTGATCCTGGGTATAATTATCTGTTTCGTTGTCATAGTAAGAGGTATCCCCGGCAGTGTTAATGATCATACCTGCTGGATTAAAAGTACGGTTCGACTCCAGTAATGGTGAAGGCACACCATACCATGCCTGGTAAGTCTTTTCCTTTCCTGAAAACAAATTCACCTTCAAAATACTCTTCCTGGTATACCATGCACCCTGGAAATGATATGATCTCAAGTCCGAGAATGCCCGGTCGATATAACCGTCGGACTGAATGTCGGAAAGTCTCAGATCAAAAGTGAATTTCCCATTGATCAATCCTGAGCCAACACTGATACTGTTTTTCAATGTCCGAAAACTTCCGAAAGATGAGCTCAATTCTGCATAAGGACTATTCTTTAGAGTGAATGTCTGGAAATTCATCGTGGCTCCAAATCCTGCTGCCCCATTTACCGATGTTCCCACGCCCCTTTGAATTTGCACATTATCGACTGAACCGGCAAAATCAGGCAGGTCTACCCACCACACACCGTGCGATTCGGCGTCATTCAAGGGGATTCCGTTAACAGTAATATTGATCCGGTTCAGATCCGTTCCCCTGATACGGAAATTGGTATAGCCAATACCTGCTCCTGCATCTGAAGAGGTAACAATGGAAGGAGTCATTCCCAGAACATATGGGATATCCTGTCCCAGGTTTCGTTCCCTGATCTCATCATTTGTCACATTGGTATAAGCTACAGGCAACTTATCCCTGGCTCTTGTCGATGTAACAATCACCTCATCTGCAAGAATATATTTCTTTGATAGTGTAAAATCCACCCTGAGGTCCGAATTAAGGAGAATAACCTGTGATTCCTGCTCATAACCGATATAGGAAACACTGAGCATATAGGTGCCCGGTAGAATATTCCTTATAGAATAATCGCCATTCATATCTGAAACAGCACCCTGATAAGTGCTTTCAATATATATGTTAGCACCCATTAAAGGCATACCAAAATCATCGGTTACCTGACCCGTAATGGTATATTGTGAATAAACCAGGAGATAAAGGTGCGAAAGCAGGCATGAAAGAAAAACACTCTTCATAGCCAATGAACAGATAAAAGTGATTAATATATATCCCTTCGCCGGCATTACCCGGATCAGGTTCTAAGGGTATGATCTCAGCCCGTGATATTGGGGCACCCCCTTAGAGACGGTAAGACAAATATAGTAATTTTTAAGGGTTTATATGAATATCAGCAATTTTTTTCTTTGGGACAATGAATATGGATCACCCGCAAACCACATTTGATGCTATGAGAAATCTATGAATAATTTGACTTTCTGAACCGGAGAGATTCAAAAGAAGGGAATTAACAATCTATACTAACCATAAAGAAAACAAAAGATTTCAAAAAAATCCCAAAAGATTATTAAGATAGACAAGGAGATTATTTTTTCCCTTATATTTCTTCGAAAGCTTTTTATGTTAAAAGACAATTATGAAATTATTCTTCTTTACCCTGCACGAAAGCCTTTCTATATTAATAAGAAAATAAGGATATTATTCTTCATTACCCTTTCCAAAAACTTTTCTATTTTTAAACGATAATAAGGATTATGTTCTTCATTACCTTTTCCAGATACAATTTTATTTTTATAAGATAATAAGTGTATTTTTCTTCATCACCCTTTCCAAAAGCTTTTCTATTTTAAGAGACAATAAAGATATTATTCCACATTCAGTACCTCCTTGAAAGCTTTTTTTAAGGTATCTTTCGGAAGTGCACCCATCGCCATTTGAGGCTGACCTTCTTTTGGAACAAAAAGTAAGGAAGGAATACTCTGGATGCCAAAAACCGCTGTAAGTTCCCTTTCTTCTTCGGTATTTACCTTATAGACATGTAATTTGCCGTCATACTCCTCTGCTAATTCTTCAAGAATTGGTGCAACCATCTTACATGGACCGCACCAGTCGGCATAAAAATCAATGATACATGGAAGGTCACCTTCATATTTCCAATCCTTGTTGGTTTCGTAATTAAATACTTTTTCCTTGAATGTTTGATTTGTTAAATGTTCAGTCATTATGATAAATTTTTAGTTTCGGTGCTTTCTTTGTAACAAAATATTTAATAAATATTTAATCTAAATTTTATTGTCCGGTAAAGAAGGCATAGAGCATGGAGCATGGAGGTTACCCTGTACTCCAGGTGATTCCTGCCAGCCGGCAGGCTGTAGTTCGACCAATTTATTTCACCTTTTTGTTACTCTTGAAATACCAGCCTTACTGTACACGGAGTAGGGTGTATGGAGCAGGTGTTTGTTTTTATTCGTTTTAGTGCTTAAAATATGGTAAACTGATAAATCTGTTTCCCCGGTGCAAATATACTTATTTATCATTCAAAAAATACATATATTCATATATTTATATATGTGTATATTATTATTTATACATATTATCAAAGATAATACCATTTTTTTAAAACTTAATCTTAGTAGGATATTTTGTAATTTTGTCACACAACCTAACAAATTGTCATAACTGCCGGTGGAAGAGTATCTTCAGCATAAGATTTTTCATATTATCAGTGAAATTGTGGATGAGGATCATTTAGAAGCTTATGTCATTGGTGGATACGTTCGTGACTGTTTGATGGGCCGTCCCTCGAAAGATATTGATATTGTTGTTATTGGGAGCGGGATAGAGCTTGCAAGAAAGGTTTCAAAAAAATCCGGTAGCCCGACGCGTCTGGTGGTATTTAAAAACTTCGGAACTGCCATGCTCCATTTTGATGGTAATGAAATCGAGTTCGTCGGTGCCAGGAAAGAATCCTACCATCGTGAATCAAGAAAACCAATTGTTGAGAATGGAACCCTGGAAGATGATCAGAAAAGGCGGGATTTTACCATTAATGCCATGGCAATAGGGCTACACAAAGACATTTTTGGTAAGCTTGTCGATCCTTTTAACGGGCTGAGGGATCTTCAGAACAGGTTAATCCGGACACCCCTCAATCCGGACACCACATTTTCAGATGATCCGCTGAGGATGATGCGGGCTATACGCTTTGCTACCCAGCTCAATTTCACCATTGCTGACGTAACTTTTACAGCAATTCAGAAAAACCGTGAAAGGATAGGCATTATATCCCAGGAGCGAATTACGGAAGAGTTAAATAAAATCATTTTATGTTCCAAGCCTTCTGTTGGATTTTTGCTTCTTGAGAGGTCGGGATTACTGGAAATAATTATGCCGGAACTATATGCTTTAAAGGGTGTTGAAGACCAGAATGGTGTCCGGCATAAAGATAATTTTTATCATACCATCAAGGTGCTGGACAATATCAGCAAGAAATCTGATGATTTGTGGCTCAGGTGGGCTACCCTGCTCCATGATGTTGCAAAACCTCACACTAAGCGTTATGAAGAAGAAGTTGGATGGACTTTTCATGGTCATGAGTACCTGGGGTCAAAGATGATTCCGGATCTTTTCCGGAAATATAAGCTCCCCCTGGGTGAAAAAATGAAGTATGTCCAGAAGCTTGTCCTTCTGCACCTCAGGCCTATCGGACTCTCGCAGGATGATGTCACCGATTCGGCTATTCGCCGCCTGATGTTTGAAGCGGGTGACGACCTGGATGACCTGATGCTCTTATGCGAAGCCGACATTACATCAAAAAACAAGTTAACAATCAAAAGGCATATGCATAACTTCCGGATTGTCAGGAAGAAGATCAGAGAACTGGAAGAAAAGGATTCTATCAGGAATTTCCAGCCTCCCATTTCAGGTGACACCATCAAAGAGGTTTTTGGTATCCCTCCTTCCGAGCCTGTCGGAATCATAAAGAATGCGATCAAGGATGCTATCCTCGACGGGGTGATCCGGAATGATTATGATGAAGCATACCGTTTTATGCTGGAAAAGGGAAAGGAGCTGGGATTAAAGCCGGTGAATAAATGAATTGGTCACAGAGAACCACAGCGATCTCAGGAGATCCACAGCGAAAAATATGCCATATTAATCATCTCTGTGATCCTCTTTAATCTCTGTGGTACTCTGTGACCGGACAACCATCCTCAACATTATCGGCAAATGATCGCTGAAGCCTCCCCTGTATTGATATCCGTTATAGGTCCTGAAGGGTTTCAAGCCCGTAAAACTTTCATCTTCTTCCAATAGAAAATCAAAATCCAGCACATTCATAGAGCAGGAGTCATAACTTAACAATATATTCCCGGAAACGATAAACTGGTCGAAAAAGAACCATTTCCCCTGGTATTTCTGAGTTCCGGGTAACAGGCTGTTTCCTGTGACAGCCATATTGTAGAGTTTGTCGTTTTCAATACCCCCGTTGACACTCTTCACGGCCAGAACCTCTGAAATACTTATATCTTCCGGTTCATCATTGAAATCACCAAAAATGATTATTCTGTTCCGTAGATCAAGCCTGAAAAGACTATCCACACGCTGTTTCAGCAACTCTGCTACAATATTTCTTTTATATGTGCTTTCCATCTCACCCTGGTATCTTGATGGCCAGTGATTGATGAACATATGCACTGTATCCATCTCTTTTATCAGACCTTTTACATATAGTATATCCCTTGTAGAATCATCGGCATATTTTGTGGCAGGTACGCGAATAGAACTGGAGAATGATGGTTCAAAAGAATCCGGCAGGTACAACATGCTCACATCAATACCTCTTGGATCAGGGGAATCATAATGAATAATCCGATAATCATATTTAGACAATGGGGTATTTTCAACCATTTGCCGCAGAACAAATCTGTTCTCAACCTCGCATAAACCGATGATATCAGGTGGATTCCATTCATCTGCCATGGTGATAACTTTATAAAGATGGTTTAGCTTACGCTCAAATTTTGTCCATGTCCAGTGTTTCATCCCTTCTGGTGTAAATTCATCATCCATGGTTAATGAATCGTCGAACGGATCAAACAGGTTTTCCACATTCCAGAATACGATTGATAAAGTGAAGTCTTCTCCCTGACCTGTGATTTTAATATTTATACAAATTATGAACAGGCAGGCTGACAAGAAAAATACTGTTCTCATGATTAATGATTTAATGATTGTTGTTTTATCATTAATCCATTTTTCAGGGAAATATCGTACTATGGAGGGTAGAATTTAAATTAAGATAAACGGACTCACCTCCTAGCCCCCTCTCTCTCGAGAGAGGGGGAAAAGTTTTCGATTTTTCCCACGGTTATTTTAAGCTAATCCAGATCTGTTTTTTACTTCCCAATTTAACGACAGGGTACAGCTTCGCTAAATGATCCAGTCACTATAAATGACTGGATCGCTAACCATAAACCGAAAAAAAACTTCTCAATCGGGTACAGCTTCGCTAAATGATCCAGTCACTATAAATGACTGGATCATTACTTCAAACCCCCACAACCCTTAATGTCAGAAAAATGAAAATATCGGTAGGTTAAATCGATTTTTTTCACTCAGCGCAGTGTATCTCCCTCAATCCGCTCATATGCACCGATATCCGGACCTGCATCATCCACGCGGCTTTTGCCATTCAAATCCAGGGGAAAAAACGTCGCATAATCATCTAAACCCCTATCCTTTGCAGAAGAGAGAGTATCCAGCTGATAATCATTCCCATCAGCAGAAATAAATTTTGGGTCTTCAAAGTTGTAGATCTCCCTGAAACGGGATTGATCACTAAGATCAAATTTCTTCGGATCTATTTTTGTAACGCAATGATCAAGCTCATAATTTAATTCACTGTCAGGGTAGATATCTACTTCAAATTCACTTTCCCTGTTTCCATAGATAATGCAGTTCCCAAAAAAGGCTTTGTCAATCGGCCGTACCTGAATATTACCATAAATGTCCTCATAATAGTTATTCAGTCCCACCGCCGGATTAGAACGGCTTGTCGATTCCCACCCCCCATAATAATTAGCAATGGTGCAGTGATAGAATTCATAACTCTGTCCCCAGAGCAGTGCAACTGCAAACTGTCCACAGTTTCCGATCACACAGTTGTATGCTTTGATGGTTGTCCCGAGACCGAAAATGCCAACAGCCGACATATTCAGAATCTTTGTATTGGAAAGTTCAAGGGTCGGTATTACAAAACTGGCCAGTGTATCGGCTTCAATCCCGATAATACCGTTTTTAATGACAGCATAATTGATCCTGTTATCATGACTCCCGGGAAGCAGCCATAATCCATCCCACTGTCCCGGTATATCTCTATAATCGTACTCAAGCCTGTCGCCCTGAAAGGTTACCGGATTATCCAATGTTCCATTTACAATCAGGGTGCCGGCAACATACAACCGTGAATTACGGTGAAAGTGGATCCTTGTGCCTTCCTCAATCGTTAACACCTGGCTGGTGTCTACAAGCATTGAGTTGATCACAAGGTAGGGTTTATCATTGATCCAAGTCTCCGTTTCGATAATCTCCCCGTTGATCAGGTGCACATCCTGTCCCCATGCTACCAGGTTGACATCCTGGAGATTGCCATTTGTGATAAAAATAATGGAATCGTGGATTGCCAGAAGGGAATCAATATTATTCGGATTCAGGGTGACTTCCACGAAAATATAAAGTGAGTCTTCTGCAGGTATTTCTACATCCGTAGCATAGTTACCCGGCACACCATCAATATTAAGCCGGAATACAGATCTGCTGCCACCGGCCAGGGCAATCGATGATATCTTCACCGGCTGATCATAACGGTTATAGATCCTGAGTTGTTTTGTTGTTGAACCGATTGTGGTGAAGATGGTATCAAAAAAAACGGTGTCGGTTGAAAATCTGAGTTTTGCATCAGGATCCTGCAGCCATTCAAACCTCTCACATTTTATAAAACAACCAAAAAGAATGATCGCCAGTAAATATTTGCGGTTTCTTATCATTAGAATAATATCCGGGCAAAAATAATCATTCCTGAAAACAGGATCGAATAATAAACGAATAGATAACGGGATTATTTAAGAATAATTACAACATTCTCTACTTTTTACCACAGAGGATGCAGAGGATTTACACAGGGGCTGGCAGGGTGATTGGTTGTCGGTTGTCAGTTGTCGGTTGTCGATCCAGAATTGGTTGTAATCTTTGATTCCGCTACCATTTCGAGGATCCTCGAATCTCTAAGCATCCGGCTCAGGCGGATTGCAGAAATTCGGGATTATCAGTTGTCAGTCGTCGATTGTCGGTTGTCAATTTCTGAAGGCTAAGTTGGTGAGAAGGAGTGAAAGGAGGAAAGTACAAAAGTTACTGCCGGTTGTCAACCGGCAGCTGAATAATCCATGAACAGTATGTAACCCCGGTTGCCAACCGGGGTATCCGGTCAGACGAAAGGGAGAGGTTGCCAACCGGGGTATCCGG
>LJUQ01000128.1 GCA_001304505.1 Bacteroides sp. SM23_62_1 | reverse complement strand
GTATACTCCTGGCTGAATGTGCCTTTTGATTCTCCGCTGCCGGGCTTGTCCCATGACAACACTGCGAATCCATTGCGAATAAATATCTCAATAAGAGGTTCGAAGTCAACAGCCCCATGTCGTGTTGCCCCACCGGAACCATGTACCATGATGACAGCCGGGAATGATTCCCCTTCAACAGGAGTACGGAAATCTCCCACAATTTTGAAGCCGTTTGAATTGAAGCTAAGCTCCTGAACGTTTGCAGTAACGTCGCCAAACTGCTTTGTAACAACAGGTCCGTACACCGGATCCAGTCCGGGATCGGATTCTTTCTCACAGGTAATGAGAAGGCAGGTCAATATTACTGTTAAAATAATTTTCAATTTCATCTGATGCATTTTTTTTCAGGGAATTGCCGGTTACAGATACTTTTTAGGAAAGGATGGACAAGTTAAGGAATAAATCATTTTATGCAAAATTTTTACTTAATTCAAAGTTTGCTTTTTCATCTACATCACAGTTTTTATTACCCTGATTGAAATGTAATACCAGAAGAGAAAGTGCACGATACAGATTGCATAAATTTTTTACAGGAGTATTTACCGGTCCTTGGATACCGGTGGAAAGGTTTCCGTAAGGTGAGGAGACAGGTATGCAAACGTATCCGTTTTCGGATCCGGGAGCTGGGTTTGACCAATCTTCATTCTTATCGTCAATATCTGGAAAATCACTTGGAAGAGGAGAAAGTGCTGGATTCTCTTTGCAACATAACGATCAGCCGGTTTTACCGCGACAGGGTAATTTTTGAAAGACTGGAAAACGAGATCCTCCCTTACCTGGCTGAAAAAGCAATCCGGAACAGGCAACAACAGGTCCGGTGCTGGAGTGCAGGATGTTGTTCCGGGGAAGAACCATACACACTGGCAATTTTGTGGAGACTCTCGGTCTTGCCCGGGATTGAAACAGATATTCCTCTTCAGATCACAGCAACAGACAGGGATCCTTCGCTCATCGAAAGGGCCGGAAAAGGGATTTACCCTGGAGGAACTTTCAAAGATATGCCCCTTGAGTGGAAAGATCAGGCTTTTGAGAAGAGAGAAAACAATTTTCATATCAAAGAATTATTCCGGCGGGATGTTCAATTCCTGGAACAGGATATTCGATATGATTTGCCGGATGGCGAATTTGAGCTTATTTTGTCCAGAAACCTGGTCTTTACCTATTTCCAGGAGGATCTTCAGCTTGAAACTTTACACCGGATGATGACAAAGCTTAAACCTGGCGGCTATTTTATCACCGGGATTCATGAATCCATCCCGGAAGGGCAGAATATTCTGATTCCTTTTGGGAAATGTATCTATGAAAAAAGAGATTATTAAGTGGGATTTTATACATTATCCCCCGGTTAACAACCCAGCCTTCACTGAAGTTCTGACTGGCAGGCGGATTTGACTTCTTTCACCATCACCATTATATCTGCCGATTGACAATCTGCAGAACTTACCTTCCCACTCAAACTCAATACTCATACCCATCCCGAAAATTAGCAATCAGCCTTAAGCTGATGCATTAATTTTCGAGGATCTTCGGAATGGTATAAGAATCGAAAATTCCGATCATTTCGGGACCGGCAACCATTTTCCCACACTAGGAGCGAGGGATCGGCAACCATTAATTTTATTTTGAAAGCTGCCCGTCCTGAATGTTTGTCAATGCTGCCAGGAATGATTTCGGTGTCATAACCGGTAATAATACATTTTTAAAATCATTCACATTCCTGGTAAGGATACAATTAATCCTTTTGTGTTCCAGGGCAGTGAAATATTGAACTGCATCCTCAAAATCTTTAAAACCGGATAAAATTGCTGATTTAATAATTTCGCTGTCAACTTTCAAGATTCCAACCATTTCAGAAAGATCCTGAAGACTCTTCATAATCTTTTTATGAGATCCGGCTTTCTTTAATATATAGTATAAGTTATTGAAGGAAAGTGAGGATACATAACCCCTGATCTTTTTCTGATCAATCAGTGAAAATATGGCAGCTGATTCTTTTGAAAATGGTTTTCTGTCGGCCAGGAAGTCAATGATGACATCTGTGTCAATAAAAATATTCTCCATATCATTTATATTTTCCGGAAAGCTGTTCGGAAAGTTCTTTTTTATAGTCAAAATCCTTCGGCAACTTATATGAACCGAGCATTGATTTAACTTTCGGAGTCAGATTTGTATCTGATACTTCTGTTTTCCCCGTCAATGCCTTGAAGTAGTTTTCAACAAGACCCGACAGGCTCCTGCCCCTTTTCCTGGCATAAGACTTTGCTTTATGAAGAACATCACGGTCTATATTTAATGTTAATTTTGTGTCCATTTTTACGTAATTATTTTTTCCAAATATACGTATTATATTTGTAATATACGTGCTTATTAGAAATTTTATCTACGTATATGTCAACGAATGTTTGTAATGAGAAGCCTGATATTATTCTTTTCTGTTTGTCTCACATAACAGTTGCCCGTTACCGGTAACATTCATTTTTACTATTTCATCAGATTCACCAACAATAAATTCAAAAACAAAAACAAACTCCTTGGCAATGAATTTATCATCTCCAACAGGATACAACTCCATTACCGGCACAGTCTCTCCCGAAAGTTTCAATATATCACCTTCTTTTGAAACATTGATATCACTGTTATTATCTGCCTTTATATATGTCCCGATATATTTTTCTAAAACGTCATCGGACAGTTTAATAATTGGAGGATGCGTGATCTTTTTCGCAATACAATCGACTTTCCCATCTACAATTATAACCAGTGAATCATCTTTAATGAAATCAAATTCAACACCAAGGTCCATCAGGAAAAATTTATCTTCCCTGAAGGGATATAATATTACCGTTGGTATCCCATTACCGGACATGCTCAGAACATTATCCTCCCTGGTAATGGTAAGATTTCTTCCATATGTATCCAAATATAAACCGGTATATTTTTCCAGGATTTCATCCGGCAGGGTTACGATGTTCGGATTATGCGAACCATAGATAGTAGCCAGAATGGTTTCCCCGATGTCAAATGATTCCCTGATGACATTATTAAGAATAAATGTGCCATTATCTCCGTTTGTCAGAACCACAATGCCCCGTCCGGATTCCGGTAACACAAGGAATATTGTTTTAACTCCCGGATTGGAGCCTGAATGCTCCAGTGCATATTCCCCGCCGGGTAAATCCTCAGCCAGTTCCCAGCCCAGTCCCTTGGCAAAATTTTCTCATATTCTTGCTTGCGGATTGATCATCTCATTGTAAATATCCGGAGAAAGGCCGGCACCATTTATCATATCAATACAGAACTTGCATAAATCCCCGACAGTCGAAAGCAAAGTGGCCGCCGCATTGACTCCACCACCCTTAGGATTTGCCGGTTTATACAGATCCCCTTCGCATCATGCCAGCAAGCAAATCTTGATTCATCCATATCTTCATCCCAGAAATAACGGGTATCTTTCATGCCTAAAGGCCCAAATAAGAGGGAATCGGATAATTCAACCAGCGATTCCCCAAACTTATTCTCCAGGGCTTTTCTCAGGTATTCAAAACCTTCTCCTGAATATTGCCATTGTATCCCTGGTTCAAACTCAAACTCAAGTTTTCCATTCCGCCAGTTTGGAAAGCCTGTCTGGTGACTCAATACATGGCGTGTGGTCAGTTATTCATGCCGAAGATCGTCTATCACATCCGGATCAATCCAGTAATGAAACAGGGGCTCATCCAGGTCCCATTGCCCGGCTTCTATTAATTTCAATGTGAGCATGGCCACAACCGGCTTGGTCATGGATGCCACATTGAAGATGGTGTTGTCGGGAGCAGGAACACCTTTTTGTAATTCTCCAAATACCCTGGCATAAACGATTTCCCCATCTTCAATTATGCCGGTCCCCACAGCGGGGATATTGTTCTCAGCCAGCCAGACTGGCACCTTATCCTCAAAACCAGGATTTATTTCTGTGTTTGTTTGTGCCAGCAGTGACGTTCCAATAAGGATTATTGGAAGTAATTTTGTTAATAAGGTTAGCTTTTTCACGATTATTTATAATAGGTTATCTATTTGATTTTGACGCCGGTTCCCGGGGAGTGGTTACAGATTACTGTATATGCGCCGGGATTTTATGATTTTTCCTGGTAGCGGGATTATGGCCATTTTAGATATTTTGACAGCCGTCGCGGTTCAATCAATATCGGCAGCCCAGGTCAATCCTGCAAAAGGCCTGCGATACGAATCAGAATTTACCCTGAATTGATTATTCCGGTCAAATACTGATTCGTATCTTAAAACTTTTGCCGGATCATTATTTGCTGCTTCCCAGGTTTGCCAGCTGACAGTAAGCAATGCAATGACAAGTGCTATTGCCAATCCTGTAATGTTAATTGCCGCAAATGCCTTGTGCCTGATAATAAACCTAATCGAAGTGATCATGTCCTGGATGAGCATCTGAGGGCCGCTTTACTTATTCTAAAGACGACGAATTTGCCCTGTTGTTGCATGAAGTATTTTTTCGGGATTTCTAAAAATCATCGGCTTCAGAAGCCGTGACCGTGTTTTATTGAACTCGCTCAGAGCAAGTAATGCAGGAATAGAATCATGATAATATCAACCCTGTCTGATTTAATGATTATCCTCAAACAAAATTCTCAATTTAAATCGGACAAGGGCTCTTAATGGCTTCGGAATTTGCTTCAAATGAAACTCTCAATTGTTTATTATATCAAATTCCATTTTTGCCTGTATTTTCTGAAAAGAAGGGCGTTGGCTTCTTCGTCACCAATAAATTTTTCTTCTGTATCATCCCAGGCTAATTTTCTTTTCAGTCTCCAGGAGATGATGGCCAGGTGCATGGGCAATGTCATCCTTCTTACATAAGCAAGGTTTGATTCAGGTTGTTGACGGGATTTCACTGCATCCAGAAAATTCTGCTGATGGCCCGGTGAACGGCTGAGCGTCACCGGTATATCGGGTATATCGGCGAACGACTCGCCATTGATATTTATTTCACAGGTTTCATAATCGCAGATGAGTGTACCATCCTCTCCCTCAAAAAAGGCTCCGATATTACGCTCTTTTGCGCCCGGCACACCCGGAGGTTTTGTTGTCCAGTGCAGATTTAATCCATCAAATTCAAAGTCGGCATCCAGCCATTTGGGTGCATCGGCTATTCCATCGGTATTTTCTCCACGAGCGGTCACACTTTTTAATCCTTTCAGCCCGGTAGCCCAGAAAGCAATATCCGCAATATGACACCAGAAATCAGCAAATACGCCGCCTGAATAGTCCAGAAAATAGCGGAATGAAAAGTGGCATCTTTCCGGGATATAATCAACTTCCGGGGCAACACCAAGCCACATATCCCAATCCAGCTCTTTCGGGGGTTTCCTGCTTTCCGGGTGACCCAGCCCGGGAGAAAATTCATTCTTCCACAGATGTATCGTATGGATCCGCCCGATAGACCCTGCCTGGATGATCTCCACGATCCTGTGATAATTTTCACCTGCGTGGATCTGCGTTCCGAGCTGGAAAATACGGTTATATCTTGTCATATTTTCAAGCATCATCTGGCCCTCCCTCATATCATAGGATAAGGGCTTTTCCCCATATACGTCCTTGCCCGCCTGAAATGCCAGGATAGCTATCTGTGCATGCCAGTGGTCCGGCGTGGCACAGGTAATTATATCTATATCCTTCCTGTCGAGGATGTGCCTGAAATCATGATACCCCTTAACCTTATTCCCCGGCTGCAGGGAGGATAACGATTTCAGGCTTTCATTTAAATGATTTTCGTCAACATCACAAAGGGCAACTACCTCCGCTTCAGGTAGTTTAGAAAACCACTGCATGTGATTATTACCCATCGCACCAACACCGATATGGGCTACCCGTATACGGTCACTCGGAGCAACTTTTTTCAGATAGGAGGGTAAAATCATACAGCTTAATATACCTGCTCCGCTCTTCAATAAGAATTCTCTCCGGTTAATATTGTTTATTATAGGAATTTTCTGCATTTTATTTTTCTGAAGGATTAAGTAAAAAATTAAAGGGTGTTTTAAGACAGTAATTTAGGAAAATGAATCATTACTAACAAGAATTTCCTGAAAAAGTCTGTGGTTATCATTTTACGAACTTTCGCGAAGTGAAATGGTCAAACCGAACCAATCCCGATGAATATCGCGATTACGAGCCGGGAACCGGAAATTGAAAATCCCGGATTTCTGTAATCAGTCCAGGGCTGATGCTTAGAATTTCGGGGATCCACGGAAAACTAACAATCTGCCAGAGGCGGATGCAGTTTTTCGGGACCGCGAACCATATATGTCCTGGCTGGAAAGATCTGAATGTTCCGCAGGTTGGAAGATATAAGGCAGGCAAATTCAAAAATCGGAATCAGAAATTTTAAGCAGAAAAATAGATGGTATTAATCAGGTAAGACCGGAAAATTTTGATCCCATGTCAATAGTTAAATGTTTTAAACATGTCAATTTTACTAATTTAATTTTCTGCCGATTTATTTTTGCTTATGTTTTTTTGATAAAGGTTACTCATATCTTAACGAATTGACCGGATTAGCCAGTGCTGCTTTAATAGTCTGGTAGCTGATGGCTGACAGTGCAATGCATAATGCTGCCAGACCTGAAAGAATGAATGTCCATATGTTAATATCAGTCCTGTATGCAAAATTCTGTAACCATTTATTTATGAAATAATATGCTACTGGCCAGGCAATGATGTTTGCCACAATAACCCATTTCGTGAAATCCCAGGCAAGTAACACAAAAATCCCTGGAATTGATGCACCTTGCACCTTCCTGATACCAATCTCCTTCGTGCGTCTTTCCGCCGTAAATGATGCCATTCCAAATATCCCAAGACAGGAAATAAAAATGGCCAGAAAAGAGATGGCTTGTGTTATATTTTTCATCCTTTGTTCGGCTCTATACAATTGGCTTAGCTTTTGATCAAGGAATTCATAATCAAATGTATAATCAGGCACAATTTTTTTTATTTCACCTTCAATGAACGCAATAGTTGTTGCAGTATTATTCGATTTGATTCGGATTGCGATCCTTTGCAGGTTAATACCCATCTTCATAACCATGGGTTCAATTTGCTTGTGGAGAGACCGAAAATGGAAATCCTTTATGACACCGATGACCGTACCATCGAAATCCCAGAAATGAAACTTTTTTCCTATGGGAGAATCCATGTTCATGGCCCTTACGGCCGCTTCGTTAATAACCATACCTTCTGTTTCATCCGACGGAAATTCATCTGAAAAAAAACGTCCTTCTGACATATCGATACCAAATGTTTTTTGAAAATCATTGTCCACACCCTTCACTATTAGCCAGGGAATACTTTCATCGGTACGCTGGCCCTCCCAACTTATAACGTCACTTGTAGCCGATGAATTAGGTGCATCCAGGAACGAATCAAGGATGGTTACTCCTGATACATTCGGATTGGAAAGAAGCGAGTTCTTTACAGTCGAATATTTTGAAGCAATTCCCCCCAAATCATCCAGGCAGATGATGTTTTCCTTATCGTATCCAAGATCTTTATTATAGATAAGATGTAGTTGCTTATTTATAAAAAAAGTACTGACAATGAGGAAAACAGAGACTGCAAACTGGAAAATCACGATGATCTTTCGGAATAAAGTACCTTCTTTCCCGGAATAGAAAATACCCTTCATTACTTTAACAGGTTTGAAAGCTGAAAGAATGAAAGCGGGATAACTGCCGGATAAAAATCCGGTAAAACAGAAAACTACAAGTATTAAAATAAAGGTCCAGAAGGAATAAGTCAATTCGATTTCTATTTCTGTCAACCGTCTGAAGACAGGTAGAAGAACGTAGGTAAGCAGGACTGCAAGGATAGTGGCAACCAGTGAAAGAAAAAGAGATTCACTAAGAAATTGCCAGATAATCTGTCTCTTCTCTGCACCCACAACCTTGCGCATAGAAACCTCCCTTGCTCTTCCCCAGGACCGGGACGTATACAGGTTCATGTAATTGATGCAGGCGACAAAAAGAATAAGTATGGCAAGAGCTGAGAATATATAAATGTATTTGATTAGTCCTCCTCCTCCGGGCGCAAAAAGATGGATCCGTGTCAATGGCTGGAGCTGTATGGTTGTACTTGATTCCGGGAAAAAATCTTTCAGGACATTTTTAACTCTTTGCCCGACATCCTTATAAAAAACTCCTTTTTGAAGCTGTATATAAGTTCTAAAATTAAAACCTTCCCACTCATCCAAATTATACCATCCTAAATTGGAAGCAAAAGCCAATGGGATAATAGCATCTATGTCAAGGTGCGAATTATCTGGAATATCTTTTATAATGCCGGATACAAGAAAGGGGGTTCGCTGTCCGGCAATAATAGTTTTCCCCATTGGATTCTCATCCGGGAAGTGCTTCCTGGCCAGGGATTCTGTTAGAACAATGGATTCCGGATTTGTAAGGGCTGTGACAGGATCACCCTGAATAAAAGAGAAGGTAAAAATTTCAATAAAGGAGGGATCGACACAACAGATATTTTCGTTAAAGCTGGACCCGGGGTTCCCAAGTTTAAAATAAAAATTAACGACTCTGGCTGAATTAACAATATCCGGATACCTCTCTTTGAGTAAGGCAGCTAAAGGCGCCTGATTGGTTGTGGTATAATTGATTTCTCCCCCCGGACTGTGGAATTCCGAAATCACCCGGCAGATTTCCCGGGTATTTTTATGAAAACGGTCGAAACTGAGTTCATAACGAATGAAAGAAATAATTAAAAAACAACAGGCAATCCCTATAGCCAGCCCTGAAATATTGATGAAGGAAGAGCCTTTATGTTTACAGATATGCCGTAAAGCAATTTTCAAATAATTTTTACACACATCAATACCTTCTTAAACAATGTTTATACACGTTTGTGTGTTCTTATAAATTATGGAATTTTTAGCGGATTAAATTTCTAACTGCTATCTTAAAACAATCTGTAGCTTTTTTACCTGAAAAGGTTAATCCCGGGAGTATAATTAATCCGTTTTTCTCAGAAAAATATCTCCGCTGATTGTTTCCAGTTCCATCCTGGTTCCACCACCATTTTGCATAGCGTTAATTTTTGTTCCACCAATTCTTGGGAGATTTGGCTTTTCCCCTCCGAATTCAAGATCAAGGTTGGAATATATCTCACCGGAAATGGTACTCATCTTCAGGGTTGCTTTTTCCTTCGAACCTAATGTGAGATCTATGAATCCGCTGATTGTTTTAATTACCAGTTCACCCTTGTATTCTTCGAGCTCAATGTCTCCACTGATGGTATTGATTGACAGGGGAACACCGGAAGGAAGAAATACCTCAAAAAACAAATCCATGTCAACCGAACAATATTCGTATGTTTTTGATGTTCCGTCCTCTTTGGTGACGGTCTTCCGGATTACTCTCTGAAGTTTATCCATATCCTTTATTTCCGATTTGAAAGTAACGGCTGAAGAATTTTCACTGACCATCAGATCGAATGCTTCGTTATCCTGGTTGTCATTTATATCGACTGTGGCTTTCACAAGAGCCTCACTTTTTTCCCATATCCTTATATCTATTTTATCCGCAAATTTGAATTCGAGATTTACTGCCTGGCCGGCATCCAGAGATGCATTTTTTTCAACATTACGCTGTGCTTGGAGAGCAGACATGGGAAAAAGCAATATCAGAAAAGGGAAGATTATCCTGCTCAATCTGTCTCCCGCTGTGCCCGGTTTATTCTGTGCGCAATAAGTAGTTTCCATAATTAGTTATTTTAACTTGTTCAAAATATGAAATGAAATGCACTGATAGGATCGATGACTTTAAGGATACCGTTCAGCACAAATGTATATCCCCTCATCATTTATTTTTCCCTCAGGTATATATCACCGTTTACGGATATAAATTTGAGTGACACTCCTCCATTTCCAAGTTTACCTTTGATTATGTTTCCGCCAATGCGTTTCATATCACCATCTTCACTCTTCTCAAATTGCAGGTCAAGGTCAGAATAAGCTTCTCCGTTATTTGTTCCGATCTCAAGATTTGCAGGTCCGCCAGCAGGTAAAGCCATATCGATTATTCCGTTAACTGTAGAAACAGATGAAGGATTTTCCTGGCTGATGGATAAAAAGTTCCCTTCAATCCTTCCATTTACAGAATGGATCACGGCAGGACCGGTTATTTCAAGGAGTTCAATATTCGAATTAAGGGATTTGATATCCAGCTCTCCTTTAATATTTTGAATCGTGATATCATCTGCCCATGGACTTGACAGATCTATTACAAGATCAATTGATTCAGGTACCTTGATATGATAGGTTGCATCCTGGGATTGTTTTAAAGCTCCGGTGACAATTACCTGTTCCGGTTCCTCCAGGACAGAAAGACCGATTCCGGTATTATCCTCCTTGTCACTATATAGGGGTTTAAGTCCGTCTGCCCGGGGAGGTGGTTTTTTATAGTCTTCAGTGGAGATGATCATATCACTTCCGGAAATTCCTTCGATGTATAACTCTCCAAACAAAGATTGGATCTTGATAATTCCTGAACTTCCCGTGGTAAATTTAAATTCCTGTCCCCGCATCAACTGTGAAACGGCAACAGCTAAGATCATCATACATATGATCCTGCCTCTTGTTTTCATTTTATTAAAGATTAATTTGATTAATAGCCAATTACATATTGATTCTGTATCTGTATTTTACAAAAAGACAATCTCTTTCATGTTATCCTTTATGTGAGTTGATGTTACTTCATGACCATTAATTCAGCCGGTTAGATTAACTATCACACAACATGAATTTTTATACTAATCACAGGGAATTTGCAACACATCTCTTTAAAATTGTGATGAATGGAAAAATGTTTTATAATTTCAGAATATTGAGTCCTTTCTGTGCTTCTTCCCTCACGATCTCCTGTGTTTCCGGATTATATATCAGTTGTTTCATTGCATCTCCCGCCCTGATTTCCCCGGATTGTGTAAGTAGGTTTATCAGGGTGATCTGGATCAGGGGATCATCCTGTTTCGTCAACGATTCTATCAGGTCAGTCCTTATTTTCTCATTTTGACTGTATTGAGCGAGTGTTTGTACGGCAGTGTAGCGAACATTCACATTCCTGTCCGTGTTCAGCACTGAAAAAAGAACCTCAATAATATCCTGATCAGGTTCCTTTATGTATTGAATCGAATCGATTACCCTGATACGGGCACTGGGAGATCTTTCATTCAATATGTTACCCGGAAATAAGTTATTCATGGCATATTCTTCACCATCCTGGTTAAAAGACGTATAAGCCGGGATATTCTTTTGTTTGCTGGCGGGCAGAATCAGGCGGTCAACAAGTGCACCCGATA
This sequence comes from Bacteroides sp. SM23_62_1, assembly GCA_001304505.1. Taxonomy (GTDB): domain Bacteria; phylum Bacteroidota; class Bacteroidia; order Bacteroidales; family SM23-62; genus LJUQ01. Next base: position 4,151 of record LJUQ01000128.1, on the reverse strand, counting down.
CCAGGAGAATAACAGCCGCAGCTATCTGAAACCAGAATGACCTGTTAATTTTCGGGAGGACCTGGATAACTCCGGGAAACGCCTCATCTTGCTCTTTAAATCGAATCCCGGTTTTTCTGATCTCCAAATTGAGCATTTGATGAAACTTTTCTTTAATGCTGGCTGGAGCTATTTCGTTTTCCACCGCTCCAATCTCATCCAATAAAGTTTTGATCTCCTGCAGGTTCTGGTTGCAAACCTCACACTGCTCAAGATGTTCATATACTTTATTATATGTTTCTTTATCAAGGTTTCCATCGGCAAAATCAACCAGCCAGATACGTATCAGTTCGCAATTTGTATTTTCATTCATTTTATACCTCCTGGAAATATATTGTTTTTAGTTTTTGAATGGCACGGAATATTTTCACCTTTATAGCGTTAACCGAACTACCGGTTATCTCGGCGATCTCTTCATATTTCAATCCCTGGAACCTGCTGAGCTCCAATATTTCCCGCTGATCAGCAGGTAATCTTGAAAGGGCTGTATATAAAATTCTTCTGCGTTCATTTTTTTCCATATCGTCTTCAAAAGAGTACGCCGGTTCCTTGATACTGTCGACGGGATAATGATCTTGAGATTTATCCGTTTGCCTTCCGTAATGGTCTGCAAGAATATTTCTGGCTATCTGATACATCCATGAACGAAATTTATGTTCCTTCCTGTAACTGTGCCTGTACCTGAGAATTCTGTAAAATACATTTTGAGTCAGATCTTTGCTCAGTTCACGGTCAAACGTCAGGCGGAGAAAGAAATTATATAGCCTGACATGATATTTGTCGAACAAAGGCGCAAGAGCATCCAGAACACCCCGTTTAACGGAGATCATCAATAACTCGTCATCATCCTCTTTCAAAACACAGCTTTTTTGGAGATCTCCAGATGAATTCCTATTTTAAAAAACAATTAGCTAAACCTTTATATTCAAAGCAGGATTAATGATATAGTGGAGGTAATTTTTATTCAAGAAAAAACGTCCGATTGTTTAATCCTTAAAGAATCTGGGCTTAATAAGAAGGAATGGCAAGCATAACCTGCCATTTCTTGTTTGATATAATAATCAGCAGAGTGTTCTTCAGTAAACAAAAACTTGTTTCCCGTCTCTGTAATTTAAGATTAATTAGATGATATACACAAAGTAATGCCTCATTATGATCAGCATCAGATATGTCGTACCAATTTACTCTTTCACTAATTTCTTTGTTATCACATTATTCCCGCTATATATCTTCACCAGGTAAATTCCACCATCTAGTTTGCTTATATCAACCTGATTATTTATAATTTGTTTTTCTAACACTAACCTTCCGTTGATGTCATAGATGACGATTTTGGCATCCTGACTTAAAGCGTTAATAAATAGTTTGGTATTTGCTGGATTGGGGTAAATATCAAAATCTTTATCGTTTACCCCAACCATTCCTGTTATCAAATCAACTGTTACCTGTTTTTCCACCGTATTTACAATTAGATCGAAGGTAAGGTATTTTGAGGATGTGACGTTGAATGGAATTATCATGAATTCAGTTCCATCTTTCAATGGTTTTTCGGTGCAAACACCAATGGCATAGGTTGTGGGTGTGATGTTGGTTGCGGTCAGGAGAGCTTTGTTTAAAAATACAGGCGCCCCCAAATATTCCTTGTTTTCATTCACAAATACATTCAAACCAAATAGTTCACCATTCGATTTGAAAACTATATTATTATTTTCAACAGTTATACCAATATCAGCATTGGATTTAATCCCTGATTCTACAGGAAATTCAGTTATAAGCCCAATCGAGTACTTCAGGATTTCTGATGCATCATTGGCAGTTACGACACCTTCTCCGTCAACGTTTGCAGTGATCTCACGCCAATTTTCCCATGGGAGGGGGTCTTTATCTGGCAACGGATCAAGTCCTACAGAGTATTGAAGGGTCAGGGCAGCATCAAATGCCAATATCTTGCCATCATCATCCACATCCCCATACTTTAGTGGAATAATATCCAGTATTATTACAGCTCCGTTGGTAATATTATCAACCAGGTTATCATTCAGGTATGCATCAGTCATTGTTAAGGTGATGGTATCCACTTTCAGTGCTTTGAATCGCAGTTTAAGAATATCCCCGGCACCTATAATTGCATTGGTACCCATATAACCTATTGAAAGTTTCCCTGCAGTATTTGTGTTTACCAACACCGTTCCCCCTTCGGCAATAGTGCCAACTATTGTATTCCCCGTGTATTCCAAAACTTCTGTATCGTAATTAATATCGAATTGGCAGGATATAATATTATCTTCTGACGTAAGTTCACTGGTTGTAATAGAAATTTCAACGGTATCACCCTTGTTAACAATTGCATCCTGGATGGTGAGGGAATAATAATCTTCTTCATCTTTAATACAACGAACTGAGTATCCGTTCGCCTTATTGGTAGCGTCACGTACCACAGATGATTTCTTGTAATGTAGCGCCCGTATCAATGTACTTATATTACCGTCATCTGTAGAGGACCATAAATAGGCTAAGTTGCCTATATTGAAGAAAGGACCAGCAAAAGCGCGGGTACCGCCAGGTAAAGCAGTAAAACCGCTTGAATTGGTGGCACCAGTATTTGGGGAGGCCCAGTGTGTTATGCCGGTTTCTTTCATTTTACCTCCTTCATCTGTGCCCCTCCAATCTATCGCATCCGCCTCAGCCTGTCTCATTCCCAGGTACATCTCCAACTGTTTCCATTCTGCATCACTTGGTAAATGCCAGCCATCCGGGCATACTCCCTGAACACCACTTGGATTTGCATCACTGCTGGAAGCCCCATTCATGGCCGCCGCCCAGCTGTATAACAAACCATACGTGTTTTTATTTTCCATATTATCACCATAGGCAAACCAGTATTTTGTCGTGTAATCTCCTGATAGGTCCCCTGCACCTGTTCCGTTAACAAGAGATGTTCCATCAGCATAATGAGTGGTTTTCAGGTTTTCTTTCATCCATACCTGTGTGCCAATTTTGACGGTATTGTATGAATTACCATCAATATCGGTAACAATCTCTTCTGTTTGTATTTCTTGAATTGGAATACCATAAGCCTCTAATTCCCTAATGCTGGCCTGAAAAATATGGCTGGACGGTGCACTGGTGGTAGTAATATCTACTTTTACATATCTACTTTTTGTTGGAGTAATGGGAAACTCTTCAAAAACAGGAGCTGAGCCTTCCGTGTTGTTTGATAACCGTGGTGAGATTACCATTGTCCAATTTGTACCATCCTCGGACAGACTTACTGAAAAAGTGTGCTGGTGGCTACCCCACCAGATTCCAATTTTGCTCACTATATAAACCTGGTCAAACTGAACTTTTAACCATGCAGGCATATCCCAATTGCTTGACCATCCATTGTTTATATCACCATCAATTGCTTCGTTGGCATACTGGGTGTCGCCCAGGTATGTCCCCTCGCTTATTGCTGTAGCTGTTGCTCCACATGATTTAAGAGCTACATTTCTTCCATCAACCTCACTATTAAATAAAGTTGATGTTAAAATAAAAATCAGAAAAACAAAGGGAAATAGGGTTTTCATAATATTAAAATATTACCATTAAAATAGTCAGAATAATAACACTCTTTACTTTTATAAAAGTTTTGATCTAATTTATTCATTACGAATTGGTTTTACTTCATAGTGTGATAATTATTTATATGTCTGATGGTTTATATCACAAATCCTACTTAATCCCAGAGCAGTTTTGAATCTTTAATGAAAAATCATATTTCATTTAATGCATTTTGTTCATTAAATACTACAAAAAATTATGTGATTATGACTGCTGAGATTGAAAATGGAAGTGAAATTATTTTGAAAAATTTATTCTTTAGCGAAAGCTATGTATAAGGTTTGTAAGTATAGAAATCAAAGTATAATTAGGCTTTCATTCAAATATACAATAAAATTTATTTTAAAAAGCCGGGGCAAGTTTATAATGAGTTTGTTATTAGGTCTTCATCCTAATGTAACTGTTTATAGTTTAGACAATTAATATAGATTGTTATCATTTATTTATTTTGAAGCATAACCTTTTTATTATAATTAGGATTGGTAATATAATTTGATAAAAAGACAGAG
>LJUQ01000127.1 GCA_001304505.1 Bacteroides sp. SM23_62_1 | reverse complement strand
TTCGTTGAGATCGGCCCTGAAGTTGTACACCCAGGCCCTGATCCTGAAAAATCGAGGATCAAATATTATTCTGAGAATTCTCTGATTGATGAGGTTCGTGACTGGTTTTCTTGGCCTATTAATAACAGGCTTAGGCAACTCAGAGTCGATGAGTTGAATATTACTGAGGAAGACATGAATGACCTGTTTTACTGGAATAATGTTGAAGGATTAGGATTGATTTCTGTTGACAAAAAAACAGGTGGAGTTCAGGATGCCAAGCAGATAGGAATTGGTGAAACAATCATTGTACCATATATTATTGTGTTCCTGATGTTCATGATGCTCATGATGAGTGCAATACCATTATTAACGGCTGTTATGGAGGAAAAATTGAACCGGATTGCTGAGGTCCTACTGGGTTCTGTTACACCTTTCCAATTCATGATGGGAAAAATTTTAGGTGGTATTGCAGTCTCTCTTACAGCTTCATCAGTATATGTTATTGGGGGCGTTATTACTGCCAGGTATCTCGAATTGGGGAACATGATACCATATGATGTAATACCATGGTTTTTTGCCTATCTTATTTTAAATATTATCATGGTTGGTTCAGGAATGACCGCATTGGGTTCTGCCTGTAATGACAATAAAGATGCTCAGTCACTGCAGTTCCCTGCTATGTTGCCTCTGATACTGCCATTATTTATTATGATGCCTGTAATCCAATCTCCTTTAAGCAGTTTCTCAACTGGATTGTCCCTGTTTCCACCTTTTACACCAATGTTAATGTTACTCAGATTATCCACACCTGTAACCATTCCGGTCTGGCAGCCATGGGTCGGACTGATAGGTGTGCTCATATTTACATATTTCTCCGTCTGGGCAGGAGGAAGGATTTTCAGAACCTGTATCCTTCTGCAGGGCCAGAAACCCAAACTGGCTAACCTTGTGAAGTATGTGGTACGGGGATAGCATAACTTAGAGGCCTTATAATTAATACGATTTTTAACCATAAAGGAACACAAAGGAGTCTGAACCAGAACCTTTGTGTTTTTTTATGCAAACCTTTGTGTACCTTTGTGGATAGGGAGAGGGATAATAGCATATAATTTGAAGCAATAAATATAATCTCTACGCATTAATTGGAATAATGAATAATTTCCTTTTGATGAAATCACTTCCTCATAAATTACTCCAATGAAAGATTAATGTTATACCAATTTAAAATTCATAATCATGAAAAGGACAACTCTTCTTTTAACAGTATTAATGATTAGTAGTCTGTTGATTAATCTAATTGCACAGATGACTGTCACCGATCTTCATGAACTTGCTGTCATCAGGGATGATGTAAGAAGCCGGCGTGTCAGCAGTTTTGACCGTTCGGGCGGGAATAACGACCGGATCGAAAATATTAAAGATGGCGAGAAGCGGGTTATTTTCAATGTACAGGGTGCAGGGATGATCAACCATATCTGGATTACGATTGCTCCACCACCTCCCGGTTTAAGTAGGAACGATATAATACTGCGGATGTACTGGGATGGCAGTAATATTCCATCAGTAGTTTCTCCAATCGGACCTTTTTTCGGGCAGGGATGGGATGAGTGTTATCCCTTTTCAAGTTTGCCACTGGCAGCAGGTCCTGTAGAAGGCCGTGCAATGGTAAGTTATTTTGTAATGCCATTCGCCAATGGAGCAAAGATTGAAATTGAAAATCAGACCGGCCGTAATATAGATGCATTTTATTATTACGTCGATTATATGGAGATGAAATCTTTACCAGAAAATATGGGCAGGTTTCATGCATGGTATAATCATGAACTGACTGAAGCTTCTGAAGATGGTGAGAACGAATGGGGTGTACTTGGTCCACAGGGAAAAAATCCAACAGGTGAACTAAACTACCTGATTGCCGATATTAAAGGTAAAGGCCATTTTGTTGGAGTAAATTATTATGTCCACTCACCAAGCCCGATGTGGTATGGGGAAGGTGATGATATGATATTTATTGATGGAGAAAAGATGCCCACATTGCATGGTACGGGAACAGAGGATTATTTTAATACATCCTGGTGTCCGAATGTCATATTTACACATCCTTATTATGGTTATGGTAGGGTGAATGAGGATGTTGGCTGGCTGGGAAGAACACATGTTTACCGCTTTCATATCAGCGATCCCTTATATTTCGATCAATCGTTAAAATTCACCATAGAACATGGCCACAATAACTGCCTTACAGTTGACCTGGCCAGTGTAGCTTACTGGTATCAACTACCACCATTTAATGTACTCCCCCCATTACCTGAGAAGGCAGACCGTTCTCCCAAACCATTTATACAGCATTATCATATGCACAAATGGAGAGATGCATGGAGAAAGGCTGAAGGAAATGATCCAACGCTGTGGGGGAATGAGTAAGTTTAATAATTGATCTAAGTTACTAGGTACAAGTTGCAGTATTGAAAAACAATGGCATCAGCCTTAGGGCTGAGTGCCTGTTTTTCGGCATTGTAACCCATACCCTTTAACCTGTACCTTTAATTAATTCGTGTATTGGTTAATTAGTTTTTTAGTATGTTAGGGGGAGTGGGTATTTTTTGATAGTCTTTAATGAACAGGGATTACTTATTTACTTCCCTTTTTTAATGTTTTCGTTAAAAAATGATTCATTCTTTCATAATGGCTGCCTTTCCAATATATCTTTTCGCAACTTGTGCACCGGAAGAAGTGATCATAATATTCCTTCGTTTTAAACTGCAGGTGTTTCATTACTGATTCCTTACTTACTGATCTGATCAGACCATTGCATTCCATACATCTTTTAAAGGGACTGATCAGGTTATAGAGATCAAACCTTCGGGTAATTTCCAATGCTTGTTCTTTAACATCGATATTTCTGATCCAATAACCTCTTTCAACCGCATTGCGCATGAGGATTCCTTTATCCCGGGTTAGAATAATTCTTTTTTCCCGGAGAGAAATATTTACCAGATCGTTATCAGTATAATCATTCCGGTACAGTGTGTCAAATCCCATTGCGCGCAGGTATCTTGCAAGGCGTCCAAGATGAACATCCAGTATAAATTTTGGATTGCGTAATGGCGGTTTTTTCAGGTGCGTCACAGATGATATATCCAGACTTTCAAATTCGGGGTAAACAGATATTTTATCACCATCATGAATAATTTGATTGAAATTTACAGATTTTCCATTTACCAGGATTAAATCCACATCGGTGTGGGGGACGCCCTGTGATTCAATCATATCTTTCACCGTCTGACGTCCGGTGAATGAAATTCTCAGTAATGTTTTCCTTTTTTTCGCAGGAAGAAAGTCATTCAGTTCTTCGTAAAACCTTAACGAAACGGATTTCATAGAAATAGAAAAATATACCAGATCGAGGGATAAAGTTAATTTTTTCTGGTTGAATAGGTTGTTCAGCGGGTACAGCTTCGCTAATGATCCAGTCATTTAAAGTGACTGGATCCTTTGTAAAAAACTTTAACTATGGACATAGCTTCGCTAGCGATCCAGTCACTATAAATGACTGGATCATTAAGTTCACACCCCATTGTATAATCCAGGTAAAAGGTCAATATCGCATAGAAAAGATATGTTTTATAACATTTTATTGTGAGAATCGGAATTTTAAACAGCAGGAATTTTTTATTATTACCCTGGAATCAATGAAAGAACCGGTCTGTCATTATATTAATTGACGATATTCAATATTGCACTTTTAAATTCCTACAGAATAATTTTTCAAACCTGTTAAGTAACCCTTTATTTTTCGAAAGTTAATAATCATTTTCCTGGATTAGCTGTATTATTTGCTTATGGATTTCCGGGTTAGCTGCCAGGATTGGAAAATCCTTATTGTAATCCTTTTTATTAACCCTAAAATTGATTTCTGTTCCGTATAGATCAGTTATCATGCCTCCTGCTTCTTTGATGATCAGCCAGGGAGCAGTAATATCCCAAATTTTTTCATATTGATTTATCACAGCTCCCAGTCTGCCGTCGGCGGTGTACAGAAGATCCAGCAGACAATTGGTAGATCTGATATTTCTGGTATTCTGCACCAGTTTTGCAATCATGTTGGTTTGAGCAACCGTTTGACTTACATCCGGATGGAAATCCAATGAATAAGCAACAAGAACATCTTTCAGATAAGTGGAATTAATTACTTGAATGATCTCTCCATTTAAACGGGCCTTTCCTCCCTTTTCTGCATAGTAAAGTTGTTGATTAACAGGCAGATAGGCTCCTGCTGCGATAGGTACATGATCTTCCAAAAGTGCAATTAATATACCGAACCAGGGTAATCCTGCAATAAAATTAGAAGTTCCGTCAAGAGGATCAACAATCCATGTATATTGAGAGTTTTTAAAGATATAGCCACATTCCTCAGAAATGATGTTATGATGCGGGTATTCCTGCCATATCAGATCCAGTATCACTTTTTCCGATTCTACATCAGCTTCTGATACAACACTGCTGAGGCTTTCCTTTACTTTTATGTTGGATACTTTACCAAAGTATCTTAACAGAACATCACCCCCCAGATGAAGAGCCTGAACGATGATTAGCTTGAATTGATTGTTTATCATCATCATTTCATTATGATGGAAATCCTGTTCAAATCTGTATGACTGATCCTTAGAATACCGCCTGTCTTCAGAGGAGTCCAGGTCCAGCAGTTGTTTCTTATATCCTGATTTTCAACCAATTTATAATTACCGGATATAATTTCTTTTGGTTTTTTAGTGAGTCGAAGTACTTCATAGGAAGAAGTATCAAATGTCTGATATGTAATCATATCCACAGAATATTCAATATCAGTAATAACCGAGGAAGAGCTCAACAACTTGTTTTTATGAGATGGAGCCAGTTCAGGGAAAGTTCCCATTGCTCTGAGGTAATGCCTGATATAATCACCATAACCATCCGTAAGCCAGATATCATCCCTTATATACCTGTTTTTTCCATCCCAGTCGACGGTATATGTAGCCCAGTTCAGCGTACGGAATGCGTTGGGTTTATAAGTTGTATCACCTGATAACAATGTATACCTCAGTTCCATGGAGGCCTGCCTGGAAGAATGACTGTTGCCCGGAACACGGTACGCAGTTTGTTCATTCATTACTGTAACGCCATATTTTTCATACTCATGATTACCGAGCTCCTGGTAGGTCCATTCGAAAATGCCTTTTACATCATTTTCCCATTCGGTGAACAGATCACGGTTCAACATGATAAACATGACAAAAGTGACAGCATTTGTTTGTGTGTTACTCCATCCCGGGATATCTTCAAAGAAGGGTCCCCATTTATTTGTTTTTAACGGATAATTTTTCATCCAGTCAAGAATGATATCAAATGATTTTTGATAGCTGTTTGCATTTACAGGATCAAACCTGTTCATTTCCTGGAAAAGCATTAATGTACCCGTCCAGTTGGCAGTATAAAGGGTAGAGGATTCAACTTTTCCCGGATCCATGTTGCTATAAAACAAGCCCGGCTCACCTGTTTCTGCATTAACCCTGAAAGGAAGCGGAGATTTTTCAGCATCACCCGGACGGGTTTTGCTTGCGAGAATACTGGCTATCCTGATAGCTGCATCCAGATATTTTTGATCACCGGTAATTTTGTAAAGGTTAACAAGTTCAAATCCAAAATTACCGGCTTTATCAGGTTGAAGAAATCCTTTTCCATTTCTCATATCACCATCATATTTTCCTGAATGAACGTCGGTATTATACGGAAAGGGGAGAAATGGCCAGGCAGCAGATGAATCCGAGAGAGAACGCTGTAGGTATTCATCAGCCATGTATACCATATTATCTACTACCGAACGATCGCCGGTGTAATGGTATAGTAATGTCCAGGATGACAAGGCCATATTGATCTGGTCGCCTCCCAATCCCCGCATATCATGCTCAGGCCTCCAGACCTGATGATTCATGTAATACCTTAACCCATTCGAATCAATTTCAATGTTTTTCCAGAAATCCCATACCAGTGCAATCACTGTATCATAAGACTCCCCCTGGTCAGAGGAATACCAGGGTAAAATATTACCATTTTTGTCAAGCCTTACCGGGTGGTACTGGATAGTGTCAGTAATGATGGTGTCCCATATGGCTTCTTTAGTTTTTTCCTTCTGAATGCAGGAGCCAGAATAGAGAAGAAAAAGCAAAATGAAAAGCAAAGAATTCTTCATAGGTGTTAGGAATCAAATTAATATGAGTTCAAGAATGTTAAATTATTCCTTTTCAGAATGTTGAAACCATACTCATGCCCTCCATGGCCGTTCCCTGTTTTGTAGGGAGGGATCATTCAGTACATCAAATGCTATATTTACATCCTGAACCATCTGGAAGTCATACATTCCCACACAAATAAAATCAGCACCGTTCTCGAAGGCAAAACGAAATGCTTCATTTGGATGAATAGCTCCGGCTGCAAGGATCTTGAACGCAATCCAGGGTTGGACCAAGTCTTTCATAAATGATATAGTCTCTTCTGTATTGAAACAATATTTATTGTCATGCCACGTTGGATGTTGAGCCGACCAATAATTCTGATGGTGAAGTGTTTTCATCCAGAAATCGGGTTCAAATCCTAATTCAACCGCTTTTTTAATGGTTTCAATATGATGGGCACCTATCCCGGCAGGAATTTTTGCATTCCTGATTAATTCCAATGCTTTTGCTACCTTTTCGGGTCCATCTTCAGTGGTAAAATAATAGTCAGCTGTTTCACCTTGAATATAACAGGCACTGGCCCCATGATCAATGGCTCTCTGAATAAAGTCAAGCCATTCCTGGAAAGGTTTGGCCTGTACCCCGTCACTGTAATCCAGCCCCACACAGTCGGACATGAATTGGATCTTTCCCATTTTTTTTGCCCAGTATTCATTGATAACCTGGGCAATCACGGGATCTGTAAGAAGTGTATTCACACCACACTTTTCTGCAACAGCAAGTGTCCTGAAAATTCTTTCCTTTGTATGATAGGCCCGGATCAAGTGAGAAACATAAATAAGATCACGTGAATGGGCATACCCGTTTAACAGATTGCCTCCCAGGATAACCTTGCTGACTTCTTTATCTCCTATCATTCCAAGGGGTACTTCTCCCTTTAATTCATCAATTTCAGGGAAGTCCATTCTAACCACACTGGCACCAGAGATGATATCCACCAGGTTCTGTTCCTCAAAGCTTTCCCATTTCTTTTTCCTGTAATAAGAATAACCAAATAAGCCCATAACCGGCAAAGTGGCCAGATGCTTCAGTATTTCACGCCGGTGAAGGACAGGCTTTTCAACAGGCTGAGCCTGAGAAGCATCTTTTTCAGGAACAGGATGATCAGGTGAAAAAAGCCTCCGGACCGAACGTTTTTTAAAAACATAATCCTGGGCCAATTTATCCATTCCAAGGTATAACCCCGCCGGGAACATTGAAATAACAACAAGTGTTAATGACTCTATCAGATTTTTATCTACCAGCAGGTAATGACCCTCAAGTCCTGTTCCGTCGGAGGTAATAAATGGCGGATTGGCAAAATAATATAACACAAGAAGCACTGCTCCGGAAATGGCGGCAATCCTTGTAAACAAACCTAGGAACAACCCGAGACCAATGAATATCTGTCCCCAGATATTGATAAAATCGACCACCGATAATACACCGGGTGTTTCTGCGATCCAGTGAAACAATCCCGGTAGGATATATCTCGATTGTTCAAGATAACCCGCTGATGTCCAGTCCGGATCGGTTAATTTTACCAATCCTTCGTATAAGAGATGCCAACCGATGATTATACGAAGAATAGCAAGAAAATACATACCGATAGTAGATCCAACAGTTGATCGTTTAATTGATTTCATTACCCTGGTAATTTCAAGTTAAAGATATCTTTTTTTGATGAACTGTCAGTGCTGGTTTTCAAATTATCAGGAAGATAGTCTTCAATCTAAAGCAGGATTAAAAAAATGCCATAATTAATAAATTAGTGGTACAGCCTTGTCAGGAGGTTGACAGATTCTTATTCATTCAGGCACGCCTTCTTTTCTGTTGTAATTCTGGTTTAGTTATTGTATTTTTAGTAGGATAAATCAGTTTTATTATAGCCTTTCAATATCTTTTTTCATAATTTCTACTTTATTAAATAAAATCATAAAATCATGCAAAAAAGAAAACTCACAAGGCGAGAGCTTCTTGCCACAACTTCGGCAGCGACCCTGGGGATCATGGCTGACTGGTCCGTTAAGCCTTTTTCCATCAGTGGGAACGATCAGGGTAAGCTTGCTATTCTTGGAGGCGAACCTGTTCGTAAGGCAGACTGGCCTTCATGGCCGGTCTGGGATCCTTCCGCTGAAGAAGAGGTATTGAAAATGTTGCGTAGCGGCAAATGGTGGAGAGGCAGTGGGGATTATGTTGCTGAATTTGAAAAACAATATGCTGAATTAATCGGAACCAGACGATGCCTGGCCACCGCAAGTGGAACTACTGCATTACTCGTATCATTGCACGTGCTTGGAATAGATGCGGGCGATGAGGTGCTGGTTTCCCCTTTCACTTTCATTGCCACCTATAATGTAATTTTTATGAGTAAGGCCCTGCCTGTCTTTGTGGATACTGATCCTGAAACATTCCTCATTGATCCTGAAAAAATAGAGGAGCGGATTACTGACCGTACCACTGCCATTCTGCCTGTACATATTTATGGCCTGCCTGTTGATATGGATCGGGTTAATAATATAGCCGGAAAACATAATCTGAAAGTTATAGAGGATGCCTGCCAGGCCTGGCTGGCAGAGTACCGTGGTAAAAAAACAGGTACTCTCGGTGATCTGGGCTGTTTCAGCTTTCAGAATTCCAAACATATTCCTACCGGTGAGGGAGGTGCCATTGTTGGGAATAATGATGAGATTATGGATCGCTGCTATTCATTCCATAACTGCGGCCGTCCTTTTGGGAGTGTTAAAGGTAATACACCCATTCCAACAAGGGGAAGTAACCGCCGCATGCAGCAGATGCAGGCCATCATGCTGATGTCACAAATGAAACGGGCAAAAAAAGATGCAGACACCAGATTGGAAAACGCAACATTTCTTGATGGTAAATTAAAAGAAATACCCGGCATTATACCCTATAAGCTGGCGGATGGAGCTACACGTTCAGCTTATCATATGTATCCGTTCAGGTATAAAAAGGAATATTATAATAATATATCAAGGGAGAAATTCCTTCAGGCATTAAATGCGGAAGGTGTGCCGGGATGGAGTGGCTACGGCCCACAAAACAAATATGAACTGGTTGAAGAAGCCCTGGATTCCAAAGGGTATAAAAGACTATTTTCAGAGGAGAGGCTGCGGAGATACAGGGAAGAAAACAATCTGCCCGGTAATAATCAACTATGTGAAGAAGCAGTTTGTTTTTATCAAAGTATGCTTCTCGGGACCAAAAATGATATGGATGATATCGTGAAAGCTATCACGAAGATATATGAGAATCGTGATCAGCTCAGTGAGTCGTGAGTCGTGAGTCGTGAATCGTGAATCGTAGGTTGTGAGTCGTGCTCAGTGGGGCGTGATAGAAGAATTGAGAAAGCTTAGCAGCCTGATCAGTCATAAGTTGTAAATCGTGAAATGAATTTCCTGCATACTGAGGGATGATTGAAAATCATTATCCAAAACTTTTTGTATTGGGCATATCTATGCAACCAGAGCAGATAATCCCCGCGTGTAAAAATACACCTGTCATGTAATTCGGGAATGAAGGATTACCGGATATAAAGTTAATATAGGGAAATGTTACTTTATGAATTCCGGTTAATTTTCGTCAAGGTAAGGACCAAGTGTACCTTCAAAGGTATTACCTGACGCGGGTGCATATATATTAAAACTCGATGCCCCGGCCTTGATGATAACACCGTATCCTGCACTATTTGTGATGGTGGAATTGGTTATTATGACATTGACTGCAGCCGGTTGGATCATAATGTTGGCCTTGTCAGTTGTACCCCCTCCACCGTCCTGTATATTACAATTATCAAAGGTAACGTGATCATCAGTTGAAATAATGATTCCATCCCAGTAACCGGCTGTTTGTTGAGAACCCCCAAATGTTACACCTGTAGCATCCAAGCTACCTGAAATGTTGAATGCTGATCCTGCTGTAAATTTCAGATTTGAACCCGATTCAATGGTCATACTTTTTGTCGCACGTAATGTAACATCTTCAATGATAAGATAGTCTATTTCAGCACTCAGATTCTTCCATGTACCCAGAAAGTCAGTTTTACCATCCCTTACTTCAATCGCCGGAACACTTGAAGAATACGCACTTATTGTATTGTTTGTCATGATTTTATGCACATCGTCAAAGGCAAGTCTTATGGCTGAGGTCATATTATTCTGAAGGGTATTTCCTGAAAAATTCTCTGCATACTGTATTGTAGCCTGATCTTTCAGGAATATTCCTATGCCGCTGCTGCCGGAGACTTGCGAATTCTGTATATTCAGAGTACCCTCAACTGTAAGGATTGCCGGCTCGGCCAATCCCTCAAGTGCCCGGTACCCGGCATTTAGTATTGAAGTATAAGTAATCAGGGTATTACCGCTTTTTACATATATTCCATTCCATGATCCTGTAGTGCTGGTGAATCCATCAATCTTAACCGGCTTGCTGGATGAGCCATTAATATTCAGGTCTCCTGTAATAATCATACCTGCAGTCCTGGTAAAATATACTTCAACTCCAGGAAGGATGATAAGTGGTTTGTTGAACTTGACTGGTCCAGTAAACTTATAAGGAATGCCGAAATCGCTGATATTTGCACTGGCAGTTTCAGTTGAGGCATAAGTAGACTGATAGATTGTTAAATAGGTGCCTTCTGATTCATCTGTAAAATTAGGGCTGGAAAGTACACTCAATATACCTGCAGGGACCTTCATGGGTCCTGAAGCATTGGTAACAAATTTATTATTTGCCAGGGGATGAACCTGCAGGATATTATCCAGTTTAAAAACTGCATTATCTCTGACAACTAAACCGAAACCACCACTGGACTCGAATGTATTGCCTGAAAATGAAGCAACTGCATTCCCTGTAAGTATAACTGAGGCATTATCTGTTGTTTCTGTTGTAAAGGAGGAAGAACCGGCATCGCGGATAATACAGCTGACCAAAACCGTTCTGGGTCCTTTGAGGTGAATCCCTTTCCATTTGTCATCAGCAGCAATGAAGGAAACATTTTCGGCAAATAACATACCTGTTTCCGAAATAATTAATCCAGCATCACCAGCAAACTCAATAATCACTCCCTGGTCAATCTCCATCAAAGCAGAAACGGTTAAATCGGACCTGACGGTATAATCTGTTTCCTGACTGGTATTGATCTTTGTAAGTGTAATATCATTGAGCAACGTTCCCTGCAATGGAATGGCACCTGCAACAACAACAGTTTTGTAGTCTTCGCTGAACTCATTGTCCTTGGAGATCCTGAGTTTTAGCGTATAGGTACCGTTTTTGGAGGGTATGAAAAAAGCAGAATCGGACTGTGAATAAGTAACCGTATCGTTTGAGGGTTGACTGGTTATTGTCCAGATGATTTCATAATTGTGCCCGAGCGATCCACTAGCATCCAGTCTCATAGTATCACCAACCTGTGCCGTTGTATCAGATCCAGCATCAGCTTCAAGATTTGGACCGAGGTCCCCTTTTTTACAGGCGAAGAAGGAAATTAGAATGATTCCAATAAATAATAAAACTCTTCTCATAAAATTGTAAATAATCATATAAAAATAAACAAATTTATAACAGCCGGGCATAGCTTCGCTAATGATCCAGTCACTATAAATGACTGGATCACTAACACCTCCCCAACTACTTTATCCCCTCCAATAGTTATTATCGCAACATTCCAGAGGTGTTATGCAACATCAATTATTGATTTTCTGTTAATTTTAAACGGGAATTCCATCAACAAACAACTGCAATGAAAGCAATTACATTTGAAGGAATAAAAAATCTATCATACAGATCAGTTCCTGATCCTGTTATCCATGATCCCAAAGACGTTATTGTAAAAGTTCAGTATACAGCAATCTGCGGTTCGGATCTGCATGTATATCATGGGCGGGAGACAGGGATTGATGCTGGGACAATCATGGGACATGAATTTACAGGTTATATCGTTGATACAGGTGCAAATGTGACCAGTCTCAGAATAGGAGATCATATCGTAAGTCCATTTACCACAAACTGTGGGAAATGCGATTTTTGCAGAATCGGATTAACTGCCCGTTGTTTAAATGGTCAGCTTTTTGGTTGGATTGAAAAAGGTATTGGTTTACATGGAGCCCAGGCTGAATATGTCAGGGTTCCCTATGCAGATTCAACCCTGCTGAAAATTCCGGATTCAATATTTTCAGAGTATGCATTGATGGCAGGAGATATTTTATCGACCGGTTACTATTGTGCTGAAATGGCTGAAATCAGGCCGGGAAAACCATACGTTGTCGTGGGGTGCGGACCAGTTG
>LJUQ01000126.1 GCA_001304505.1 Bacteroides sp. SM23_62_1 | reverse complement strand
AGACAATAATGCACCGATGCAGCCATGAAATACTAAAGGATAAACAAGGAACCCGATACCTTGAAAAACTATCCGGTGTTTATTAATCATTTCTCAACAATCCTTACATATTCCACTGCACCAACATCCCTGCGTATATTCTCAGACCAAAGAAATGAATTTGGAACTGTTCCTTTGAAGATGATGTTGGTATTGGGGATCAACGCAGGGATTTGATAAATGTCGGTAATTTTAAGACAATTAAGCATTTCTATGGCAGCACCTTCCCCATCCGGTTGACTTGTCACATCCTGTGATTCAGGCGGATCTTTCAATATTACTGTATGACAATGTCCATCAAGCAATGCAGCATATAATGCAATCACACCCATATCATCCCTTGCAGCAATACCTATCTTTTCGGGATTAATCCCATTCAATGCCCGGCATAATTCCAGGCAACGTAATACATCCCATACCTGCATGGAAGCTATGGTTCGTCCGGTCCAGGCAGAAGCACGGCGAATATGCCATTGCAGCTCAGGCGACCAGCCAGCTTCACCAACACCCCTGACTTCAAGATATGCTATATTCCACTCCTGTTCAAGTCCTTCAATAAAGTTTTCCGAGTCATTACGGTTTTCATTTTGATTTCGCAGGACAATCATTAAAGGATTATCTATTTGCGGATCATTTCTCCAGCGAATATCTACTTTTAAACGCCATCCCTTTTCAGGTATAAAACTGTATACATGGTTCCCATATCGACCCAGATCAGCTGAACGGGATATAAGATGGGGTTCTGAAGGGACAGGGATATCCGGAAAGGCTCCAAATGTTTTTTCCATAAGGAGCTTAATCACTGAATCGCGGAAAACAGATAATTCCTCAGCATTTGATATATCAGGAACTGTTGGAACAGGAATGAATGAATCCTGTATTGTTTTGGTCCGGTCATCCTCAGGTGGCCCGTCTACATATACCTTAAGCGCTTCGTCAGAAAGCCGGGCATCTGAAGAATCATCATAATCTCCGATATCCTCATAGGATATCTGTTTTCCCATCAGTTGTTCGACGAAAAATGAGAACACCTTTTTCCTGGATTCAGGAATGGATGCATGACCCCCTGCATACTCCACAAACCCTATTCTTCCGGGAACTTCATACAAGCTATAGAAGTTCTTAAGATCTTTATACAATTCCCTCACACCTTCAATAGAATTCAGGTTATCACCGTCTCCCTGAACAATCAGCAGGGGTCTTGGTGCAATCAGGGCCCCGATATCCTGAAAGTCACGACAGAAGGTATTGATGGGTACCATACAGTCACAATGATGGTCAATACTCCGGGTCAATATTTGTTCATTCAGGGTGGTGGCTCCTGCCTCCGGTACAGCTACTTTTACGCGTGGATCGGCTGCTGCAATGAACCAGCTTTGTGCTCCTCCTCCGGATCGTCCTGTTACTCCCAGCCTTTCAGAATCAACTTCGGGCCTTTCCGACAACAGGTCCAGAGCCCGGATAGCATTCCAGACTTCCACACCGGCCGGTGTATAACCACGGCTGTACCAGTTAAACCAACCCTTTGAATAGCATCCATGGTGATCACCCCACACTTCCCCGTACTGTATTGTTTCAATTATCAGGCAAACAAAGCCCAGTTGTGCATATTTTCGTGGGTATGTCTGGTAATAAACCTTCTGATCATGTGCATGACCGCAAACATATAAAATTGCCGGGACCGGTTCTTTAATATTGTCAGGAATATAAAGGTTTGCAGGAACATATAAACCGGGCAGAGATTCATAATAAAGCTTTTCTATGCGGTATCCATCCATCTGGATGGTTCCTGTTATCTGAATATTTAAACCGGACCGTTTACCAGCAGGAGGTAAATGTTCTATTCCCAGGCTCTCAAGGAATTCCTTGTACCGCTGAGGTCTAGCTTTTTCCCACTCTTCCTTTGATCTAATACCTTCCAGGGCCGCACCAGAAATTCCGGCTGCCGCCTCCATCAGGTAATTCCGGATATTGTTTGGCTGGTCAATATCCGGGCCTGTCTGCATCTGGATATCCTGTGCCCCTGAAAGCTGGTTCAGTAGGAGAAAACAGGAGATGGTGGTTAACAATGATAATTTTCTCATTTTAAACAATTTTCGATGCAGCGGCCTGATCCAGCCATAAAAACGCATTTGGGTGACCCCTTAATATGGATGCCGGGCAGGCAGTGGAAATTTCATTATGCAAAGTATTGAATACCGCTGCTGATTTTCGCTCTTCAGGCACAAAACAGCTGATCACTCTGCTGCTCATGATAGCAGGAATAGTCAGGCTGAGAGCTTCTCTGGGAACATCTTCCAGTGTGGGGAACCATCCTTCACCAAGTTGTTGCCTTCTGCATGCTTCATCCAGTTCTACAATCTTTACGAGATGTGGATCATCAAAATCGGCAACCGGTGGATCATTAAATGCAATGTGCCCGTTTTCACCAATTCCGATACAAGAAATATCAATTTGATGACTTGTCAGAAGTGCCTCATAATGCCCGATCTCTTCATGCAGATTGTCAGTATCTCCATTAAGAAAAAATATTTTGCCCGGTTTTACATGATCAAGGATCCTGTCTTTCAAATACTTACGGAAAC
Organism: Bacteroides sp. SM23_62_1; assembly: GCA_001304505.1. Classification (GTDB taxonomy): domain Bacteria; phylum Bacteroidota; class Bacteroidia; order Bacteroidales; family SM23-62; genus LJUQ01. The sequence continues at coordinate 9,915 of LJUQ01000126.1, read as the reverse complement.
TCGCAGGATGCTGTTCTGAAATGCCTATATATTCATCGAGATGAAAAACGTTAATTCTTTCCCAGTCGATTTTTTTTAGTTTTATAGCTTCTAAAAATGAGAACTGTGATGTTCCGGTTGCAAGTATCAAATTTGCATTCCCTCTCTCCTGGATAGCAGTAAAAACATGCTGTGCCACAAATTCAGCTGCTGCATGACCCATCTCCCATAGATCTTGAAAGATACTTACATGGAGTTTGTCCATCTGAAAATATTTAGTTGGCTGGTACATAAAATAAATATTTAGTAAGAGAATTTATACTCATCCCCCTTTGATTATTCCCTTTCTTGCGAGAGAGGGGCCAGGAGGATGAGTTCAACGAAAAAGATTTTTAAATTAATTAGTTTTAGCATCTCCTTTTAACCTAATCCCCTGTCTTGTATACCACTTCCCCTTCAACAATTGTTTTAGCAATCTTTATTTTGAAATCCTCAACCGTAAACAATATTAAATCTGCCTTCATCCCGGATTTAATTTTTCCACGATCCTGAAGGCCATACAGCAATGCAACATTCGTACTGGCCATCCGGATTGCCTGTTTAAGGCTGCATCCGGTTACTTGCATGATATGACCAACTCCTTTGGTTATTGGAGAGGCAGATCCATACAGCACGTTCTGAGCAGGGTACCTGATCATTCCTTCGGGTGTGAGTTCAATTGTATCGCCTTTCGGTGTGGTATACTCGCCTGCCGGTAATCCTGCAAAGTGAGTCACGTCGGAGGTGATGATCGTTTTCCCCGGGCCTTTTACTTTATAAAAGACACGAATCTCCTCAGGATTAAGATGGAATCCATCACAAATTATACTGATCATCAGGCGGTCATCTGATAACTGCGACCATAATGGATTATTGTGACGGTGTATCATGTTGGCACATCCGTTACCCAGGTGGGTCGCGATCCGTGCACCTTTGTTAATAGCCTCTGTAATAACCTCTGCAGGTGCATTATGATGACCCAGTGCAACAACAATACCCATTTCATGAAGGCGGGTAATCATTTCCATCGCTCCTTCCATATCAGGAGCCAGGGTGACCTGTATAATATTTTTACCTGATGCCTCATACAGCTCCATGAACTCTTCCCAATCGGGTTTTCTCACATACCGGAGAGGATGTGCCCCCCTGTAACCGTCCTCCGGTGAAATATAAGGTCCTTCCAGGTGAAAACCCGCAATAGAACCATGTAATCCTGGATTCTTCATTCCTTCTGCCAGTATTTCAAAATTTCTCAAGAGAATCTCATGACTGTTGGTGGTTAGGGTGGGCAAATAGGTTGTTACACCAACCTCCCAGAGTGCCTTGGTCGCCTTCTCCAGACCTTCGATAGTAAGGTCTCCACCACTGAAAGAAAAAGATACCCCGGCAAAGCCATTGACCTGGTTATCAATTAATCCGGGAGCTACATAAATCCTTTTACTTTCTGCGGTCAACCCTTTAATCTTATTTATTTTCTGAATCTTACCATCAGCTATCTCAATGGAAACAGGAGAATCGTCAGTATATAAAAGTCCTTCCACCGTAGTGTCATTTTTCATTTTTTGACCACAACCGGATAAAATTAATAAGACAATTGATATATAGGCTGAAAATATTCCTTTCATTATTATTGTATTTTAAGATAAATAATCTAAAGTGAGTGCTTTAGGATTTTTATAAACTTATTAACCAATTTTTAATTAACCACAAAGGTATACCAAGGTAATCTCAAAGGTACACAAAGATTTATGTTCCGGCACACTAATTTCCTGATAGTATTCCGACTTTTACTAAACCAGGTAAATATTATTAAAATTTAGTGATGAAAACATTATGGAAAATTAAGAAAATTGTAATTTAATGGAGAAGAATATGACATGAAACAGGTTCTCAAGCGTTTTATCCAGGTAGTCAGCCAGCTCGTAATCATCATGACTATCCTTTTGGTCTCTGCTGGATCAATAAAATGGATATGGGCATGGATTTATTTTATACTTTGTGTCCTGATCCTTATTGTGAATGGTTTTGTCCTGGATCCCGATTTGATTGCTGAACGTGGAAAGAAAAAAGAAAACATTAAGAAATTTGACCGGATTATCACAACCGTTAATATTATCCCTGTAATTAGTATTATACTACTGTCGGGGCTGGATAAAAGATTTGGCTGGACCGGAAATACTGCCATGGTTTATTATTTAGCCGGCATTATTCTCATGATTCTGGGTAATGCACTTTTCACCTGGGCAATGGTAGCAAATAAATATTTTTCCACTTCTGTCAGGATCCAGACTGATAGAGACCACAAAGTTGCCGAAGGAGGTCCATACACAATAGTCAGGCATCCCGGTTACACCGGTTATATACTCTTTACTTTCGCTACTCCCATGATTCTCGGCTCATTATGGGCTCTGATACCAGCCGGCATAACAATGGCACTGTTCGTCATCCGTACGATTTTAGAGGATAAAACTCTGCAAAATGAATTGGAGGGATATAGAGAATATGCCGCAAGAGTGAAGTACAGGCTTGTGCCGGGAATATTCTGAATATAGAAGAAGGCGAAGGCTGACGTTAAGGCTATGGAAGAATGATACTGGGTACAGTGTACAGGCTGCAGGGTGCAGAATTTGTGAGTGAGTTTTGCCGGTTGCTAACCGACAATAAAAACCTGATGGATAACCAGGCAAACCCGGTTGTTAACCGGGGAAAAGTTTTAAGTTACAGGGTAAAGATTGTAGACTGCAAGTTATTATATATCAATTAATTCCTAACTTAACCGGAGGGTAAATATATGGACTTCTTTAAGACCTGGTTAACAGGCTATTATAATCCCGGCAAACTTGCAGGGGAACTTGCTGAAAAAAAAGCTCCCCACTGGGGTGTTTATGCGACAGGTATGCGGGGCCTCTTAAATTCACTTTTATTATACCTCCCGCTTGTAATCCTTGGCAAAGAACCTACCTCACCCTCTTGGTTGACCTTTCTTCCAACCACCGATTATTATCTTGCATCAGTTTTTTTTGTTCCCTTTTTCTTTTATTTCCAGTGGTTTCTTCTCTCAGCTTTTATTCACCTAGTAATCAGATTATCGGGACTGCAAAGCAACATTGACCATATATTAAATATTACAGGATTTAACAGTCTGGTTGTAGGGGCATTTATCCTGGTATGGGATTGGATCTGGATACTGACAGGCTGGCATAACCCCCCATTACTCGGTATCAGTCACCTGATCATTGATACCTGGTATATCATCATTACCTCTGCTTGTTTCATCAGAATACTGAATCTGAAACCCATTACGGCAGTACTGTTGAATCTTTTATGGATAGTCGTCGCAGTACCAATTGCCATGCTTTTTATGAGAGCGCCGGTGTAGGAAACAATTCCCGGCCCTGAAAAGCTGCATCCGCCTCTGGCGGATAGCTAGTTTTTCGAGGATCCTCGAATTTCTAAGCATCCACCTAAGGCGGATTGCAGAAATTCGTGATTTTCGGTTGTTGGTTCCTGGTGGATATGAGCGAGGGAAGTTATTTGTGTTGGTTTTTTTCTGCCTTCGATTCACGACTCACGACTCACGACTCACGGCTAATGATTCCCGCTTTTCGGAACTGCACGTTTCTGTTCTATGTAATATGCAAATATTTAATAATTACAGGATCAGGTAGATTTCAGCTTTTCTGATACCCGGAATTTTATTGTCGGTTGACGGGCGTTGTTGAGATAAATCTTTGGTTCTTAACCAGAAAATGACAACTTTAACCTTATATTTAACCTGATTTTTATATTCTATTGCATCCGTTTTATTCCATGTAAAGTTCTTTTGACGGTAACAGAATGTAATTTTATTTCATTAAACCATAAATATCATGACTACCTGCAAGCAAAGAGTCACTTTAACTGCGATCATAATTTGTCTATTCAGTTATGGTATCACAGCCCAACAATATCAAACAGATACAATTCAGGAAAAATCTGATTTTCAATGGCCTGAGGGAATTAAAATGGGATTGAGCCTAACATTTGACGATGCCCGGTTCTCTCAGATCGATAAAGGAATTCCCTTGCTTGATCAGTTTGGAGTGAAAGCCACCTTTTATATATCGCCCGACAATATGTTAAAGAAGGTTAATGCATGGAAAGAAGCTGTTAACAATGGTCATGAAATAGGAAATCATACCCTTGTGCATCCCTGCAGTGGCAATTTTGAATGGTCGAGACACAAAGCACTGGAAGACTATACATTGCAGAAAATGACTGCGGAGCTGGATTCTGCCAGTAAATTCATTGAATATCACCTGGGTGTCCATCCTGTTTCTTTTGCTTACACCTGCGGCCAAACGTTTGTTGGTAGGGGTAACAATACTGAAAGCTATGTGCCGGTGGTTGCGGCATTATTTGAAAGTGGTCGTGGCTGGCTTGACGAAGCCCCGAATGATCCCGTCTATTGCGATATGGCCAGGCTAACTGGTATAGAACTGGATGGCAAATCATTCGATGAAATAATACCTTTAATAGAGTCAGCTAAAAATAAAGGGCACTGGTTGATCCTGGCAGGGCACGAAATGGATGAAGGTGGGAACCAGACATCATTGTTATCAACTATTGAAGCAATATGCATATATGCTTCAGATCCTGCCAATGGTATCTGGATAGATACAGTTCATAGCATTGCAGCATATATTAAAGACAAAAGAGAGGAAGTCCAATTTGTGATCTTGCCTGTGGACTGACTTCACTATTTTCAATCAAATAAAAGGTTGAGGATCTTAATTCCTGCATGTCACAGCTCCGTATTTATGAATTTACTGAATCTCGTGGCGCACTCACCTTTTGAATCACCGGATATTTTTAATTAAACATTAGCGTGTTGCCCTGTCAAATTAACGATATTAATAATCAGAGATTTGTAGAGCTGCGCCATCGTGCGGTTCCACAAAAGGTTTATGGCTCAATTATTTAGTTCTTTTAATCGCACACGCGTTATACTTTAATTATACTATATACAATTTCTTTGAAAATAACATCATTCCTCAACCACAACATGCAGATGAGCAATCGCCTGTAGGCCCGCCTCATCCGAACGTTCCACCCGCACAACATAATGCCCCGGTTCTGAGAATGCATGAACTGTTTCAGCAAATCGCCCTGCCGTGTAATTCCTTCTGTCTACTGTTTCGGATTTAACCGTAACCTGTGGCGAGCCATCCCCGAAATCCCAGACCTCATGGCCCGCAGCAGTATTAAATGTCCGGACAAGAAAGGTTACAGGATCACCCGGCTTAATATTTAAGGTAGGATGATAAGCCGGTTGCATAACCGGTATCGTCTGATCCGGCTTATCCCTGTCATAAACCTGTATAACTGCAAAATCATAATCAACATTACCTTCCGAATCGGTTACTTTCAATATCTCACTATACTCACCGGATTTTTCATATGACTTTTTCTGAACAGGCCCGTCTGCATTTGTTCCATCGCAAAATATCCATTCATAAGAAATGATATCTCCGGCAAGACTTTTCGATTTTCTGCCATCAAGTGTGGTCTCCTGCCCGGTCCACAACAGGTGATGCGGACGTGCAACAGCTATTAAACCCGGATCATATTGCCTAACATATGCTTCCCACACATATGCGTATGCATCCTCTGTTCCCCAGGTGCCGGTGGAATTTTCTTTATTCGATATATCGAAGTGAAGGTGAACCCATCCGCCGCTGCCTCCCTGCTTTCCCATCAGGCCAATCCGCTGTCCCATTTTTACCCTGACTCCCGGTTTGATTGCCGGATAAATACTGTCGAGATGACTGTAACGGTAGTACCAGCCGCGGTTATCAACAATATAGACCACATCTGTCCGTATATCCCCCGGAAAATCATCATATCTTTCAAGTGTATCTTTTCTGGCAGAAACAACCAGTCCGTCCGTGGCCGACACAATTTCATCCATCCCTTCTGCTCCGCCAATATCATGCCCCGAATGGTAATAGATATCTTTTACCGCCAGGTTCTCACCCCAGTCAACAAAGCAGGGTTCATTCCCCGAATGTGTCATGCTGGCAAACCATTTCTGCTTTACCGGGTATACGAATGTCCCCGGTTGAATAAGCGCTGATTCTTCTGGCCAGAGCCTGAAACGGGCATCTGCGGAGAGACCCCACCGGTCACTGTTGGAATTTGCATAATATTCCTTAACAATAGGGCAGTCAATCTGTACCTTACCCATTTCTACAGGCAAATTATAATTACCTGAATGCATTGTTATCTCCTCATCATCAACAGAAACCTTCACATTAACCTCACGTATGGCATTACGAAGGCTGTCACGGACCACGTCGATACTCAGAAGTTCAAGTTGTATTATTTCTCCATTACTCAGTTCAATTTCCTGAGATTCACCAATATTCAGTTCTGTAACTACCCGCAAAGGTGTTATCCTGGATGCATCACTGCAGGAAACAATTAAGAATATTAATAAACAAAGTTTCCATAAACATATGATCTTCTTCATTCCAAAAAGTGTATTATTCATATTAGTTGAACAGTTTAGCGTTGTTGCAGTTTAGTAATTTAGCAATTTAACAATTTATTTCGGTGATTTCATTGTTGTTTTTAACACCAAATATTTGGATATCCAAATATTCTGATTTAATATAGCACATACTATCTTTATAAATCAATAATCATCATGAAAAGAAGACAATTTATAAAATCAACACTGTTCAGTACCGGTGCATTGTCACTGGTATCTTTTCCATACCGTCTGTACGCGGGACTTGAAAAAAAATATCCGCATGACAGGGTAAAACTTGGTAACAGCGGCATTGAAGTGTCAAGAATGGCGATGGGTACAGGTACAAATGGTGGTGGAAAGAGCTCCAACCAGACCCGTAAACTGGGTATTAAAGGATTGGCTGATCTGCTTCACGCAGCCTATGATGAAGGTGTTACCTTCTGGGATTCAGCGGACCAGTATGGATCACATCCCCACCTGAATGAAGCATTAAAATCTGTTCCACGCGAGAAGGTTGTCATACTCAGCAAAACGAGAGCAGCGACGCCTGATGATATGAAGGCTGATCTGGATCGTTTCAGGAAAGAGATTGGTACAGATTACATTGATATCATCCTGTTGCATGACCAGCGAAGTGCTGACTGGCCTGTAAATAAAAAAGGTGTCATGGAGGTTCTGTCTGAAGCCAGAGAAAATGGAATTGTAAGAATGGTAGGTGTTTCCTGTCATTCGCTGGACGCACTTGAAGCTGCGGCGGATGAACCATGGGTTGAACTTGACCTGGCACGCTGGAATCCCGCAGGTGCACACATGGATGCTGATGTGTCAGTAGTTGAAAAGGTACTGAAAAGAATGAAAGCCAACGGTAAAACCGTTATGGGAATGAAAGTGATTGGACAGGGCGATCTGGCCAACAAAATAGACGAGTGTCTCCAATTCCAGCTTGGCAGCGAATTTATTGATTGTTTCACGATTGGTTGTGAGAGCTTTGACCAGTTCAAGGATTTGCAGAAGCGAATTCCTGAAGCGAGCGTGAGAGCTTAAAATTGGTTTATTGGTTTATTCGTTTATTGGTATATACAGAATGAGGTTTGGTTCTCGTCATGTCATTCCGCTGATGTTATACTATCACTTTAACAGGTCTGTGAATACAGAATAATCAGCCAGTCCCGAAGATAAAATAATCATGTATCCCCTCCGACACCTTATATTCATACTCAATTTCAGCTTTATTTTTTTGTCTGGTCTGCAGGCCCAGGTGGATACTGTCTATGGTCCAACAACTTTTGAACTGGGTGAAGTTAAAATCACTGCCCGCCTGCAGGATCCGGGCTCTAATGAAATTGGTTTCACAGAGATGACACACTTCAATCGTAAAGATGTTGCAGAAGCATTGCAGCTGATTCCCGGCCTTGATTATTTAAATTCAGGTCCCCGGAATGAATCGGTCATTACAGTAAGGGGATTTAACCTCAGGCAGGTCCCGGTTTACCTGGATGGCATCCCTGTATATGTGACATATGACGGGTACGTTGACCTTGGCAATTACCTGGTCCAGGATATTACAAAGATCTCTGTATCAAAAGGCTTCAGTTCTATTCTATACGGTCCGAATACTCTCGGAGGAGCAATAAACCTGGTAACAAGGAAACCTGAAAAGAAATATGAGTTTGAAGGTTCAACCGGTCTGTATATTGACCAGGGAGGGATAAATGGCTGGCACTCTCATCTTCATGCAGGCAGCAGGATGAAAAACTTTTATTTCCAGGCAGGTTATTCATACCTTGATCGAGAATCATATTCATTATCAAATAAATACGAGCCCATTACCTCAGTATCTGACGGTATCCACAATAATTCTGACCGCAGAAACCTAAAAGTAACCATCAAAGCCGGACTGGCACCAAACAGCACTGACGAATACGCAATCAGTTTTATGACCCAGCAGGGTGAAAAAGGTATCCCGGTATATGCAGGTACTGATCCCAATCAAAGATTGCGATACTGGAGGTTCCCTTCCGTATTTAACCAGGGAGCCCATTTGATCTCAAAAACACATGTCGGACATACTGGTTTTTTAAAAACACGGATTTTTTACGACAGTTATGGAAGTAATTTAAGAAGTTACGATGACTCAACGTACACTTCACAGGAATCAGGTTCATCCTTTACCAGTATTTATGAAGATGATAGCTTTGGCGGAAGTGCTGAATATAACATGGGTTATATTGGAAAACATAACCTCAAGGCAGCCATCCATTATAAATTGGATCACCACAGGGAACACAATACATATCCTGTCAATGAAACTGTCAGGCATATGAAAGACCAGTCCTTTTCGATAGGTGTCGAAGAAGATTTTTCGCTTTCGAAAAATATCCTGATCATTGCTGGTATAAGTTATAATATTCGTGATAATATCCGGGCTGACAATTATTATTCTCCATCCGATTCAATTTTTCCATTCCCTGAAAACAGGGACGATGCATTGAATGCCCAGGTCGGCATGGATTATCATATTTCGAATAACCAGGATATACGGATCAGCCTGGCCAGAAAAACCCGTTTTGGAACGATGAAAGACCGCTATTCTTACAGATTGGGGCGATCCATTCCCAATCCAGCCCTGAAGTCTGAATCTGCTCTCCATGCAGATCTGAGCTATTCGTTCCAGAAACCAGGCCTGTTTCATCTGGATTTGGCCCTTTTTTACAGCCTTCTTGATGATGCCATTCAGCAGGTATATGGTGTCGATCCGGATAACTCTGCAGTATTCCAGCTTCAGAATACAGGCCAGGCAGTTCATTACGGTCTTGAATCAGATATCCTGTTCATGCTTTATAATTCATTCACGACCGGACTACAATATTCTTACGTGGAAAGAAAAAACCTGAGTCAACCTGAATTACTTTTTACCGATGTACCAGCACATAAAATTTTTGGATACCTCAAATATGAAAAGCCTGAGATTTTCTATATACTGCTCAATTGTGGGTTCAATTCCAAAAGACCAAGCACATCGGATGGCATGTTTATAGCAGAGGCATTTTTTCTTTCCAATATTAAAGCTTCACTTAAGATCTGGAAAACCATATTTCTTGAAGGAGGGATCAATAATATTTTTGATGCTGATTACTGCTATTATGAAGGTTATCCTGAAGAAGGGAGGAATTTTGAGTTCATGGTGAGATATTCCTTCAGCAGTAAGTGATACTGAATCCTGAAGTTTAGATGTTTATCAAGGCCTTTAGCAGGGAGCAGGGAGTAAAGAGTAGGGAGTAAGGAGTAAGGAGTAAGGAGTAAGGAGTAAGGAGTAAGGAGTAAGGAGTAAGGAGTAAGGAGTAAGGAGTAGGGAGTAAGGAGTAGGGAGTAAGGAGTAGGGA
>LJUQ01000125.1 GCA_001304505.1 Bacteroides sp. SM23_62_1 | reverse complement strand
ATATTAACGCGTTGTGCTATTAAGATGCCAACGCATATTTTAAATGATTTAAAGGTTTGTTATTTAAGAAATTGATATACTGTAACATAGTTACTGATGTTATTTTGCAAAGTATTCGTATAGCAAGACCTGTTCTTGTTTTAGCGTAATTTCTTTTCAGCATTAGCTGATCGCAAAGCTGGGAGAAAAGGGTTTCGATACGTTTACGCGATTTTTTAAATATAAATGGAAAAGGTTCTTTGTCATGCTGATTGAATCTCAAAGGTGTTACTAACCTGATTTGCCTGGTGGTGAATAAGTCAATCTGAATGGGTTCTGAGATATATGCCTTATCTGTGATCAATGTGCAATTGGTTATTCCTGAGTGCTTTACTTCATTCAGATAATGAATATCGTGGACACTGGCCTTGGTCAAATCCATACTGGAAAATACACCTCTTATAGAGGTTGCCAGATGTAATTTATATCCAAAGAACCAGGATTGACTCACTGCAGAATACCCTTTATCAGGAGCAGTTTCAAAATCCTCTTTGCAGATTTTACAGGATTTCTCTCTTGCTATTTGACAAATGGGTATTGGAATTGAGTCCACCAGATAGACGTCTTCACCTTCATTAAGAAATGAAGATATTTTATAGTTCAGCTTAGCAATGAGGTTTCCCAGTCGCTTTCTTCTTCTATTGAACCGGCTTCTGGAAATGAGATTGGGAAAATCTTCATTGTGATCTGAATTAAGTTTTCCAAACAGGTAATTTTCACTATCAATACCAATGGTTTCACCAAGGATAGAAAGGGCAATTACCTCGCAGTCGTGTATTTGTGGTGAATTACTACCTTTAATTTACTGATATTCAGTAATTTGCACAATCTTTTTTTGTTATAGTTATCAACAAGTTTTAATAGCACAACGCGTTAATATTAAGTCTTGAATATTAAATTATTTAATACTATGAAAAGGATTATCATTTACATCATGTTAATTATGCTGACAGGTTCTTTGTTTGCGCAGGGTACAAAGACAATCGTATTAAATCCACCTGATAAGACAAGAGGATTGCCTTATATGGAAGCAATATCATTAAGGGCATCAGTAACGGAATTTGATACTTCCGATATAAAACTTCAGGATTTATCGGATTTATTATGGGCGGCAAACGGCATTAACCGACCTGAAGAGGGTAAACGAACAGCCCCATCGGCCATGAATGCCCAGGATATTGACATTTATGTATTGATGAAATCTGCTGTTTATCTTTATGATGCGAAACAAAATCTGCTTGAGCATGTTGTTGATGGTGACCATAGGATGCTGATAGCTGGCAGGCAGGTTGCAGTTGCTAAGGCCCCTGTTATCTGTTTGCTTGTATCCGATATATCCAGGTTCAGAGCAGGGGAAGATTCATTGAAACTCGTATGGGCAGCTATAGATGCAGGGATAGTATCACAAAATATCAATATCTTCTGTGCTGCTACCGGTCTTACAACAAGACCAAGGGCTTCGATGAACCAGGAAAAACTGCGGGAGGTACTACAGCTGACAGATACACAACACCTGATGTTGAATAATCCGGTTTCATACAGAAAAAAGTAAAATACTGCATTAAATACGGTAAGGATATATCGGCTCATCTGAACCAAAAACAGACCCGGAAGCTGCCATTGAGCTCAGGCATTATTTTGCGGAAAAAGAAAAGACTATGTGGTCTGTCAGTTTTTATACAGGTGTGGCTTATAATTTTATTATGGAAGACTACGGGTCCATCACACCGGGTATAAAGCTGACAAGAATAAAAATCACTTGTACACCCCTCCGGCTGGAACCCTATATCAGCCTCTCATATCCGTTTTATTTTAATGGTGAACGACCCTATCTTCCCACCCTGACTTTTGGTTACCGGTTTGTTTTTGTGAAACTTAAATAAATACCCTGCCTGTATCATCAAAAAAGTGGGAAATTTCAATAAGTTTGTTCTCGATTTTTATGGATTTTTCTTTTATGATTTGAGAATAACCACTTATCCGGGCAAGGATCAGTGGTTATTTACAACTGGCTTTAATATATCATTAATGACAAAAATAAAGGCTTTCATATTCGATATGGATGGTACTCTTATAGACAATATGTCTTTTCACAGGGATTCCTGGCTGTTATTCTGCAGGAGACATAACATATCATTTACTCCTGAACAGTTTCATACTGAAAACCATGGGACTCTTAACGAAATGATAAGGTATTTCTTAGGACGTGACCTGCCTGATGAAAGGGTGGAGGAACTGGGCCGGGAAAAGGAAAAAATTTACAGGGAAATATACAAGGATCATTTAAGGGAGATTGAAGGTCTGACAGGTCTCCTGGAGAAACTGGAAAGAATGGGAATGAAAATCGCAATGGCAACAAACGGAGATATGACGAACATTGATTTTGTCCTGGATAACCTGAATATCAGGAGGTTTTTTCATGTTATCACAGGGGCAGACGAAATAAGGAAGGGAAAACCAGATACGGAGATTTTTGAACTGACATTGAAGAAGATGAACCTGGGCAGCCGCGAATGTATTGCTGTTGAAGATTCAACAGATGGTGTTATTGCTGCCAGGCATGCCGGGCTTGAAGTTATCGGTATCACTACCATGCATTCAAAGAAAGAACTTAAAGGGAAAGGCTGCTTCCGGGTGATTTCCAACTATAAAGAGCTGGATCTGGGATTTATTATCTGAATGCAAAAATTATTCATAGGCGGTTCGACTTTCAGTCGAACCTTTATGAAGTGAGGATAGAATATGTAGGGTCCGGTTTTCAAACCGGGACACTAAATAAGACGATGTTTCCTTCAGAACCCGAATGTCAGTCGGGATATTTAATAAATTATCTGTCAGAAATTTCTCCATCTGCTCACCGGTATTCAAAAACGGATTTGTTAACTTGCAGTACATATAAACTCAGACTAATGAAAATACTACTAATTGGAGGAACCGGCCTGGTAGGAAGTTATTTACTGCCAATGCTAATTGAAAAAAATCATACTGTTTTTGCCATCACCAGGTCAGATGATAAGATTAAGAGGATACAAAATCTGGGTGCATTTGGTATAAAGGGTGATATAAGAAATCCGCAGACCTTTCTGGAAGAATTACCGGACAGGCCTGATGTGATTGTGTTGCTTGCTATGCCGGATGTGAAACTGGGGCACAGGATTACCCGGAAACGTAAAGCAGAATTACGGAAAGAAACGAACGATTTTTTTGGCAATTCAATGGATTTAGCCGTTCATTTTAATATTCCGGTCATTTTACCCGGAGGTACTAGTTACAGGACAGCTGAGGGTGAAGTCGCGGATGAAAACTGGTCGAATTTTCGGATTGGCCTGACTGAAATGGGAATTGATACGGATGGGATGGTAAATCATGCTATCGAATCCGGAAAACCTCAAGTAATCCAGTTGAATTATGGAAAAATCTATGGTAATGGCGGAATTTTTCGTTATATGTACGAGATGATGGAAAGAGGGAGAAGCAGAATTATTGGAAAAGGAGATAATTATATTCCTAATATACACGCCGGTGATGCGGCATCAGCAATTATTAAAGCCATTGAAAAAATGCCTGTTGGTGAAAAGTTTATCATCGCAGATGATGTACCTGTCACTCAAAAGGATTTTACTTTGTATATGGCTTCATTAATGAATAAAAAACCACCGGGACACCTTCCGGGATTTGTTGTTAAATTCATTCTTGGTAGAGATTTTTATGAGATCATTCGAATGAACTGTAAGGTAACAAATGCAAAAGCAAAGAAAATATTAGACTGGCAACCCGCATACCCTTCATATAAAGAGGGACTGGAGGCAGTAATAAAGGAAATAAGAGAAGAAAAAAACTAATTTTAAGATAGAAACGTACATGAACTTTTTTCATAAAAAACTACTTATAGACTCATGAAAAAAGTTCATTGTGAGTTCCCTGCTGTATAGTTTAAATTTGTTAATTAGATTGAACAAATTTAAACTTTTCACAGAGAAAAAATTAACTAAAAAGAAAGGAGTAAAATATGGGAAAATATGGTGTCGACATTTTAAATATTGATGTCAAGAAATTAATTCAGATGTTAAATGAAGCATTGAGTGAAGAGTGGCTTGCTTATTACCAGTACTGGATCGGAGCAAGGCTGATGGAGGGGCCGATGAGGAGTGAAATTGAGCCTGAATTACTGATCCATGCAGACCAGGAATTAAATCATGCGGTTCTTGTCGTTAACAGAATTATTCAACTTGGAGGAACACCTGTACTCAACCCATCCGACTGGCCTAAACTCAGCCGTTGTGATTACGACCCGCCTGAAGATCCATATGTGGAAGTTATCCTGAATCAAAACCTTAAAGGGGAGAGATGCGCAATTCAGAGATACAAGGAAATCGCTGATTTTACATCCGGGAAGGATCATACCACACACCAGATGGCAACCACAATTTTAAATGAGGAGCTTGAGCATGAACAGGATATTGAGGACTGGCTTACAGATATTGACAGGATGAAAGAGGACCTGAAGAAAATTAGAGTGTAAGTAAAAAGAAAATCAATCGGACTCACCCCCCTTTCTCATGAGAGAGGGGGAATCAAAAGGGGGTGAGTCCGAAATAATCTAAGAAGATCTTATTCAGACAGATAATATTGATTATTTTGCAGAATAAGGGTAGTCTTTCTTATAATTCGAACAATTAAGTAATTGAATTATAGCTACTTAGCGGATGAAATAATGCTGCTATTGCAAAAACCTTTTAATCAATCCATTAATTAGATGGAAAATCCTAAATCCGGTTGGAACAGGCTATCCACAATAGGTGGTCTAGCGGCCATCATCTTTCTTGTATATAGCGTTGTAACGATGCTTTTGCTTATTACCATTGGTGGTCAACCCTCGACCATTGAAGAATGCTTCAGCCTTTTGCAAAACAACAGGTTCATTGGATTATTACGATTAGATATTCTGACTTTTTTCATTGTACCATTCTATTATTTACTGTTTCTGGGATTCTGGGTATCACTCAGGAAAATCCATATTGCTTATACCACACTTGCAACAGTTATTGCTTTTGCTGGTATCACACTTTTTCTTTCGGATTTTTCAATTTTTCAGCTAATTTCTGTCAGTGACAAGTATGGGAATGCCACAACAGAAGCACAGAAATTACAGTTATTGTCAGCAGGCGAAATGATTCTTCATTCCGGTCTATGGACCAGCTCCGGTATTATCCTGGGGGGTATTCTTCTACAAATTGCGTTTGTATTAATCTCCATAGTCATGCTGTGGAGTAACGTATTCAGTAAACTTACAGGTTATGTTGGGATTGCAACACATGGGCTTGACCTGATGCATATCCTGATCGCTTTCTTTTTACCGAAGTTGGGTGTCATCCTCATGGTTATTGCAGGTCCTCTATACCTGTTATGGTTCCCGCTGGTTGGATTCAGGCTTCTGAGGCTTGGGAGGGATGAAAAGGAAGAGTGTTCGGAATAATATGAATTATTCTGTTTCGGATCCGGTTGTAGACCCTGCCCGTCAGGTCAAGCGGTCAGACTTTGCTGCATTGCATTATACAATTTCAGGCCCGATTGGAAATCGGACTTTTCTGCACTGCATTATTCACTTTCAAATCCGGCTTCCAACCGGACACATTCCCAAGTATTGGAGAAGATAGTTGGTCCGGCTGATATCAAGACGCATCTTTTAATACTAAAATAAACCATCATGAAAAGTAGTATCATTCTTCTACTCAGCTTATTAGTGTTCATTTTATTTCAATGCACAAAACCGGAAGATAACCGGCAGGTCATTTCCCTTAACGGAACCTGGGATATTACCGAATCATCCGGTACTAATGATATCCCTGATAGTTTCACCGGACAGGTAAATGTCCCGGGACTAACCGATATGGCAAAGGTGAAAATTGACAGTATAGGCGTTAACAGGCAAAACCGGGTCTTCTGGTACAGGAAGACTTTTTCGATTGAAGAAAGTTACACGGATAATGTATTACTTAAAATCAATAAGGCAAAGTATGGAACATGGGTTTATGTTAACGGGAGGTTTGCCGGTCAGAATCTCTATTGTTTCACTCCTACGATAATTGATATCAAGGACTTCCTGAATGATCCGGGAGTGGGAAATGAATTGCTGGTAGGGATCGGTAGTTTCAGTCACCTGCCAGATACAATAGCAGATGGATGGGATTTTGAGAAAACCAGGTATATCCCGGGTATTTATGATGATGTTTCAATAATCCTTGCAGGGAATCCATTTATTGAGAATGTCCAGGTTAAGCCGGAAATAAAAAAGGAGCAAATAAAGGTCAGAATATGGCTGGAAAACACAGATAATTTGACTCATATTGATCTGTTGTATACCGTGAAGGAGGCATCATCCGGTAAAATGATCATCCGTGGGAAAGTCAGTTTACCACATTTCGTGGACAAAAAGGATACAACCGAACTTTCAATAAAAATGGACAACTGCCATCTCTGGACACCGGATGATCCTTTCCTGTATAAGCTTGAAATTTCTACTCCCGGTGATTATTATATTACCCGGTTTGGAATGAGGGAGTTCTGTTTTGACACCATTACCCGCAAAGCCATCCTCAATGGAGAACCTTATTATATGAGGGGAACAAATGTTTGCATTTACCGGTTTTTTGAAGATCCTTCGAGGGATGGGTTGCCATGGGATAAAGAGTGGGTGAGGAAGCTACATGAGACATTCAAATTCATGCACTGGAATTCAATCAGGTACTGTATAGGATTTCCACCGGAAATCTGGTATGATATTGCCGATGAGGTGGGTTTCCTGATCCAGGATGAGTTCCCTGTCTGGTATCTCGGTAATAAAGAAGAATTGGCCCCGGAGCTAAAAGCAAAACACCTTGCTGCTGAATATTGTAACTGGATGGCAGAACACTGGAACCATCCCTGTGTGGTAATATGGGATGCCCAGAATGAAACTTATACGGATGAGACAGGTATTGCTATCGGGAAAGTCAGGAACCTGGATATGTCGGACAGACCATGGGATAATGGCTGGAGTCCTCCTCAGAAACTATCTGATGTGATAGAGACACACCCATATGTATTTTATGGTTACCAGTACAGGCCCGAAGGATCTGAACTTCCTCCGGAAGGAGTTATGAAACACCATTTTTTTGAACCACGCAGGCCTCATAATGGTCCTGATGGGAATAATGCCATCATCATTAATGAGTATGGGTGGCTCTGGCTGAACCGTGATGGCTCTCCCACAACGTTAACAGACCACATCTATGCAACCCTGTTTCCTGAATGTAAAACACCTGATCAGCGGTTTGAGGTCTATGCCAGGTACCTCGGAATGCTTACCGAGTACTGGAGGGCTCACCGTCAATGTGCAGGAGTTTTACATTTCTGCGGACTTGGTTATTCCAGGACAGAAGAGCCGCGCGGTCAAACCAGCGACCATTTCATCGATTTACAGCACCTGGTGCTGGAACCGAACTTTGTGAAATATGTCAGGCCTGCCTTTTCTCCTGTAGGGCTTATGATCGATAAGTGGGATCTTACATATAAAACAGGGGAGGAGATCAGTGTACCGGTGATAATCATCAATGATACCTATATTGATTACAGCAATACCCTGAATATTGCAATTTTCCGTGATGAAGAACTTTTAGAAGAAAACTCAACCTCCCTGGGTGTTGAAAAACTGGGACAGGCCAGACATGTATTTGAGGTTAAACTGCCGGCAGAAGCGGGAAGCTATCGTATGGAAGCTGAACTAATGTTTGATAATGAACCTGTTAGAAGTATCAGGGAATTTGTGGTGGAATGAATTGGAGATGAAGTTGCTTTGTATATAAGTCAAATGTTATTTAAACGGATTCAACAAAACACCGCCATGGTGAATATCCAGGCTGGAATCCAGATTCACCCCCCTATATCCCCTCTCTCGCGAGAGAGGGGAGCAGCCCACCTGATCGGACGGCATGGGGGGTGAGTCCTTTGTGAGTTTCATTTAAAATTTCAATATCTTTGTATAAAAAACCAGATCCATGTTTGTACATGGAAATAATAAACAATATAACCTTTCCAGAATAATTAATTCCTGGCTACTTCTCATATGTATAACATTTCTTATTTCATCCTGTACTTCTACAGAGAAGAAACCGGGTACAATGAGTTTTACAGTATCCATGGATCAGCCCTGGACACACTATTATCATGTAGAGTTCCTCTGTGACGGGATCAGGGGAGAGGCTCTTGATTTCAGAATGCCTGCCTGGACACCCGGTTATTACATGATCCTTGATCTGGCTAAATATGTGATTAATTTCCATGCAGAAGATGGTGATGGGAATACTCTTCATTGGGAAAAAGTATCAAAAAACACGTGGCAGGTAGGAGTATATGATACACCGGTTGTGAGGGTAAGCTATGATGTATATGCATTTACCCAATCAGTAGCCCACCCTTTCCTCGACGATGGTAGAGGATTCATATCACCTGCAGGAATTTTTATGTATATCAACGGGTATCTTCACCATCCTGCCACTGTTACCATCAAGCCATATCAAGAGTGGGATAAGATTTCAACCGGTCTTGACCCGGTTGAGGGTAGTTCCAATATTTTTTATGCACCGGATTTTGATGTCCTTTATGATTGTCCCATACTGGTAGGTAACCAGGAGATCCTGTCATTTAAAGTAGAAGGAATACCACATTATGTAGCCCAGGAAACGCCTGCTGATATAGATGATCAGAAATATCTCACAGACCTTAAAGCGATGGTTGAATCAGCAGTTTCCATTATCGGTGAAATTCCTTATAAACACTATACCTTTATCATTATGGACA
Organism: Bacteroides sp. SM23_62_1; assembly: GCA_001304505.1. GTDB lineage: Bacteria > Bacteroidota > Bacteroidia > Bacteroidales > SM23-62 > LJUQ01. The sequence goes on along the minus strand of LJUQ01000125.1, from coordinate 4,520 downwards.
GGGGAATGGGGGGACTTGAACATGCGAACAGCATGGCCGTTTTTTCAGGAAGCAGGTACAGCCTGTCTGACCCGGGGGGCTATAAACGATGGCTTGCCTTCCTGGCTCATGAATATTTCCATCTGTATAATGTGAAATCCATCAGGCCTATCGTACTCGGTCCTTTTGACTATAACAGGGAAAATTATACGAACATGCTCTGGTTTTCTGAAGGTGTCACAGTTTACTATGAATATCTCATTTTAAACAGGGCAGGATTGCTTAACAGGGAGGAAACCCTCGAACAACTTCGCAGAAGTATTACGAATTATGAAAATATTCCGGGGCATTTATTCCAGCCTGTCACGATGTCAAGTTTTGACACATGGATATTGTTTTTTAACCGGAGCGAAAATGCTTCCAATACAACTATTTCTTATTATGACAAAGGATGTGCATTGGGAATGCTCCTGGATCTGAAGATCAGGCATGCAACAAAAGGTGAAAAATCACTGGATGATGTCATGCGAACGCTTTATTACGATTATCATAAAGACAAAGACAGGGGATTTACGGATGGGGAATTTCGCAATGTATGCGAAGATCTGGCCGGCTGTTCACTTGAGGAGATATTTGAATATGCATCAACCACAAAGGCGATTGATTATCCAAAATATCTTGCTTATGCAGGTCTTCAGATAGATACGCTTTCACTGGTGATACCGGGTACATACCTGGGAGTTGATATCAGGGAAATAGAAGGAACACCGGTCATCACAAATGTGGTCTGGAATTCACCGGCATGGCTGGCAGGCCTGAGCCCAAGAGATACAATCATTGAACTGAATGATGCCAGGGCAACAACGGCAATGCTCAATAATATCCTTGATTCAGGTCATCCGGGTGATACGTTGAACCTCCTGCTGGGAAGGCGTACCGGAAGAAAATCCTTTGAAGTGGTTCTGGATAAAAAAATCCTTAAAAGTTTTCGTATCACTCCACTTGATAATCCGGATCCGGAGCAACTCACTATTTTGAATGGCTGGCTTGATAACTGAAGCCAAAACTTCAAGAGTTGGATGCAAAATCAACAAAATTGAAAATAAATGATTTGCAGAGATGCGCCATGGTGTGTTTCTACAAACAAATTTATGTTTCAGTTAATTAGCCCTGGCAATTGTACCTGGCATTAGACCTACTCCTTGACTTTATTAGCAGTAAAAGGTAAACTGAAATCCGGGGTATTCAAACTTCCCGTAAAAACATCCTCCTTAAATTCTCCCACAAAGTCAAATGTGAATCCTTCTGCATCGAATACGGCAGATAGCTTTCCATCCTCTATGATTAAATTTCTGAGTTCAGATTCTTCATCATCAGCACTGATTGTTCCAGTGTAGATTTTACCATCTTTTATGAATGTTAAAAATCCTTCATAAATACCCTGGGGTGTATCAAGCGTATAGCTCCATTTCCCAACGTATGGAGATTTACCCAGACCGGATAAGGCAGCACAACCTACCAGTAAAGATGCAATAAGCAGTAATGTAACTAAATTGATTTTGTTAAATTTTTTCATTTTAGAGTGATTTAGAAAAGTATAATGATTGCTTAAGGATTATTTATTAATATGATTTTTATATTCCCTGACTATTCTTATTTAAACAATGATAATGTAAAGAATTATTAACCACAAAGGTACACAAAGTACAGCACAAAGTGACACAAAGGATAACCAGCTGATAATTAGTATGTCTAACTATTAATAAATTGCTGCCAGCTAATCTCCCAGGTTAGCAACCGGGTTTACTAACCTGCCTTTATATAAATAGTTGCCGATTGACAATGGGCAAAACCCATTACCCAATACCCACACCCACTTTGAACTTTGAACCTATCTTCCCCCATTAACCTCAAACAGCAACCACACTTCCGGATCAGGAATAACTTGTTCCACTTTCATGTTCACAGGCAGTGTAAACTTCTCCAGTGATTGATTAACCATCACCCTTTCAATCCTGTGAGAGCCATCCCGGAAAGCCAATTCAAATTCCAGGGAGAAGATAAATGCCGGCCCCTTCTGTATTTGTTCAATCTCTATATCGATACGGGATTTTTTTTGTTCCCAGTTGACATCGAGAATGGGATGACCGGGATTATAAAGCCACTGTATAAAGTAGTAATCCAGGTCCTTTCCTGAAAGTGATTCGACAATCTGTTGAAAATCATCTGTAAGTGCATTGCCATATTGATATTCTTTATAGAAAGACTGCAGGCATTTCCAGAATAAATCATCCCCCAGTTCTTTTCGAAGCATATGTAAGAACCATGCACCTTTCTCGTAAGAATTGGCATTCAGCAGATCCCTGTAATCGGTGATGGTGGTATCAATAACAGGACTATAATTCCTTCCTGCATACCGGATCACGGTGGATCTTTCCCTCTCCATACCTTTTCTGAAAAGTTCCTTTCCATATTTGTTTTCCATATATAAATCGGTCAGGTAGGTGGCAAATCCCTCACTGAGCCAGAGATGATGCCAGTTTGCTTCAGTCACGGCGTCACCAAACCACTGGTGTGCAATTTCATGGGTGATGATACCTTCCTGTTGCTGTCTGCCCGTAACCAGCCTTTCGTGGTAAAATATATTCCCTGCATTTTCCATACCACCATATAATGTTGTTGACTGGACATTTGCCAGTTTGGTGAAGGGATAAGGTCCAATATGTCTGATAAAGAATTCCAGAGGCTCACCGGCTATCCTGTAATCCCTGAATCCTTCCCCGGCATTCTGGGGATAGACCCAGGTAGAAACCGGTACATTCAGATCGTTAATAACATTCTCAACAGCAAACCGGGCAACCCCGATAACCATCACTTTTGTGGGTAACGGTATTTCTGCCTGCCAGTGGGTAAATTTATATTGGTTATCGAGTGTGATTTCTTCAACCATCCTACCGTTTGCGATAACCCGGTAATGACCTGGTGCCGAAACTTTAAATTCGACAGTGGCCTTATCCGATGGATGATCAACACAGGGGATCCAGTTATGTGCACGATCAGGCCAGTTATCCCCGAAAAAAGTACGGTCGCCAAATTTGTTTTTAGAAATGATCAGCCCATTTGAAGGAATTCCTGAATACATAACCCTGTATTTTCTGGTTTTATTGCTTAATCCAGGATTGATTATAATGTTGAGCATATTATCATGATGTGAAAAGGAGACTTCTTGTCCATCCTCAGTAATACTGCTGATAACCATTCCTTTTCCAATTTCATCTTTATCTGCCAGATCCAGGGTAAAAGTTTTAACCGGTTCTTTGAAGAGAACGGTGATCTCAGCATCTCCATAAATTATATCCGTGGTGTCATTGAGGCTGATTGAAAAAGAATAGTGCTGGATATCAGCAGATTGCCAGCGTAATTCGTAATGCTGTCCTTGCCCGTACAGGTGGTAAAAAAGAATTATACATAATATACACAAACTGTTTCTGAAATTCATTGGAATCATGTTCTTTTATCAGGGGAAAAAATTAACTTAACATTCACTAAACCGTTTCATTATAAATATTAATATCAGATTCCCTCAAATTATCATGAATAATAAAAGAATGAAAATAAGAATAATTGTCCTGATAATTGCATCGTTTATATTGAATTCCTGTTCTCCAAAGATTTCCACCAAACTGATCAGGGATTATCCTCCGCTGGATTCTGATGAGGCGATCGGAATTCTGAGCCTTATGGAACCAATCCCGGCCGGATCAGATGAAATAGGCACGGTAACAGTTCATGGTGTGGGCCTGGGTTCGGGATGCGGGTTTGATTTTGTGATCGAACAGGTAAAAACGGAAGCAAGGAATGCTGGTGGTAATGCCGTAAAAATAATGAAACATAAATTACCAAGTACGCATGGAAATTCATGTCACAAAATAACAGCCAGGATATTGAAAGTTGAAAATTCCAAAGAGGTTTTTGGGTCTGTCAGAAATGAAATTCCTGGTGATGTTAACTATGCAATATTAAATGTTTACAGATATGGTGGATATGGTTCGCTCACGGACTATAATCTGAACCTTGGAGATTCGTTATTATGCCGGGTGAAGAATAATTTTTATGAACCCGTTAAGATTTTTACTGAAGGCATATTTACATTGTGGGCTGAAACTGAAAAATTATTTAAGTTCCCGGTTAACATAGAATTTGGTAAAGAATATTATCTCCGGTGTAAAGTCGCCCCGGGCATTTTGGAGCATTGGCCGGAATTTGAACTGGTGTGGGAGCAGAATGGGAGGATTGAGGTGGCAACGCTGGAAGCAAAAAAGAAGCAAAAAGATTAAGACAGCGTTTTTACAGGGAGGCGGGAGTTAAAATTCGAAATTCTTACAATTTCTGAAGCAAAGTGAAAGAAATTTTCCATGAGCGGATTGTGTGTTTACCTTATGGGTAGCAAATGAATTCGAAATAAATACGAAAGATTAAAAAACGAAATTCAACCCTTCACAGGGTTGTGATCATTCATGGCATTTTTACCCGGCATTTCA
>LJUQ01000011.1 GCA_001304505.1 Bacteroides sp. SM23_62_1 | reverse complement strand
CTAATTTAATAACACGGCCAGAACATTTCATCCTATAATTCAAATCGATGGAATAAAAGTCCCGGCTGGAGCCGGGTCCTACATATTCAATCAACGCATTATTTAGGGGTTGTGTCACAATCCCTTTTCTGTATTATACCTGTACTAAACATGAACCAGTTGGTCGTGTTTCATACCGGAGGTGGCTGAATGTGTACGGTTAAAAACCGGACTTTTCTGCCATCCACATACTTGTTTTTCATCCGGTTGGCAACCGGATGAACTTTTGAACAGAAGTTTACAAGTTGGTCCGATTGCCAATCGGACCTGAAAGTAAAAGAAGGGTGATAGAAAAGTCCGATTTCCAATCGTACCGGGAAGAAAATGATTCGATGCAGAAAATCAACTGTGACACCCATTCTATTATTATTGTGACACCCATTCTATTATTATATATATAGCGATGACGTGCAGAGCCCGGCTTTCCAGCCGGGACATTCTCATTATCATTGATTTGTGTTGAGTGGACCTTTATAACCGGGATATTCTTTTCTGAAGCAATAGATTCAGAACCAGTTATGAGCCAGCATGGTCTAACTATGTAAATCGCCATATTTGTTATTTAACATGCAAATGTTAATTTCCTGCTACCATTCTTTGAAAACAGGTAATATTCAGTTAATATTGTATGCTTCATATAAATCAATAAAATAGTTAACCATGAAAAGGATAATCTTTATCATTATTTCAATTTTAATAATTCTCAGTCCTGGCCTTAGGGCCGATGAAGGGATGTGGTTGCTTCCATTGCTGGAGAAGCTCAATATTGGTACCATGACTGAGATGGGTCTTACACTTACGGCAGAAGATATTTACAGTGTTAACAACTCGAGTCTGAAAGATGCCATTGTAATTTTCGGTGGAGGCTGTACAGGGGAAATAGTTTCAGATAAGGGATTACTGCTGACAAACCATCACTGTGGATATGGTTCAATACAGTCACACAGCACAACGGAACACGATTACCTGGAGGATGGATTCTGGGCCGGGAGCCTCGAAGAAGAACTTCCCAATCCCAGGTTATCAGTCACTTTTCTCATCCGGCTGGAAGATGTTACGGCAGAAGTAACGGAAGCGCTGGGCGATCTTGGTCCAGAAGAAAGACAGGTCAAGTTTCGTGAAGTAAATGAACAAATCTCTTCAAGGGAAACAGAAGGGACGCATTATACTGCTACTGTCAGGCCTTTCTTTGGGAGCAATCAGTTTTTCGTGCTTGTGTATGAAGTATACCGGGATGTTAGACTGGTAGGAGCCCCCCCTTCTTCCATCGGCAAGTTCGGCCACGATACGGATAACTGGATGTGGCCCAGACATACCGGAGATTTCAGTGTGTTCAGGGTTTATATGTCACCAGACGGAAAACCAGCCGAATACTCCCCTGATAATGTTCCCTACAAGCCCAAACATTACCTGCCGGTTTCCATCAAAGGGTTTGATAAGGGAGATTTTGCAATGATCATGGGCTATCCGGGAGGAACACAGCGTTATATGACTTCCTATGAGATAGATGAAATTCAACAGATCCAGCATCCAAACAGGATCAAAATACGCGGGGCACGGCAGGAGATTATCTGGGCCGATATGATGGCAGATGAAAAAGTAAGAATCCAGTATGCTTCGAAATATTCGGGGTCAAGCAACTACTGGAAGTTTTCTATCGGTCAGAGCCAGGGCCTGGAACGGTTGAAAATCAAAGAAAAGAAGTTGAAACAGGAGCAGGAATTTACGAACTGGGTTGCTGGCGATCCGGAAAGGAAAACCAATTATGGAAATGCGCTGGAACTAATCAAAACAGCGGTTGAAGCAAGGGCAGACCAGACCCATGTTATTCAATACCTGCAGGAATGTTTTTTGAGAGGGAGTGAGATTATTTCTTTTGCAACACAGGCACAATCACTGTATGAAGCCCTTGAAGGTGATGACCGGGAAAAAATCACGGATGAGGCCGAAGGATTAAGACGTGCTGCCGGGAGATTCTTCCCTGACTATAATGCACCAACCGACCGCAAAGTTATTAAGGTAATGGTTAAAATGTTCATGGAGGATATCAAACCGGAATACCAACCTGGCTATTTAAAAGATGTCAGGGGAAAATATAAAGGCAACTATGACAAATTTGTTGATGTGATGTTTGACAAATCTGTTTTTGCTGATGAAACCAGGCTGAATGCATTTCTTGACAATCCCAGCAAAAAAGTCCTGGATAAAGATCCCTCATTCCAGGCAGCTGTTTCAATCAATTCCTTATACCGTGATTTACAACAGCAGGTAATGCCTTATGCCATACAGCTTGCACAGGGTAGTAAGAAATATATTGCGGGAATAATGGAAATGCATCCTGAAAAAACATTTTATCCAGATGCCAATTTCACCATGCGGCTTACCTATGGTAAAGTGAATGATTATTATCCCAGGGATGCTGTTCATTACAGCCACACTACCACACTGACCGGTGTAATGGAAAAAGAAGATCCTGAGAATTATGAATTTATTGTCGATCCGAAGTTAAAAGAACTTTATAAGAGTAAAGATTTCGGCAGGTATGGCGAAGATGGGAAGATGATCGTTTGTTTTACAACTGATAATGATATTACGGGCGGAAATTCCGGGAGCCCGGTCATCAATGGTAATGGTGAGCTGATCGGTCTTGCTTTCGACGGCAACTGGGAAGCCATGAGCGGGGATATTGTCTTTGAGCCGGAACTTCAGAGATGTATCAATGTTGACATACGTTATGTCCTGTTCATTATGGATAAATTCGCAGGGGCTACGAATCTGATTGATGAAATGATGATAGTGGAATAATATGCCAGATATTTTTAACTAACGTACTCACCCCCCTTTGATTCCCCCCTCTCTCAAGAGAGAGGAGGGCAGGGGGGTGAGTCCAGTTTCAAAAGAGAGCGCTATGAAAAAAACAGGGATAAGTTTTCTTCTTGCAGGGTTGTTTACTTTATGTAATATAAGAGCAGATGAAGGAATGTGGCTTCTGCCCCTTCTGGAGGAACTAAACATCTCCATTATGCAGGAAATGGGGCTGAAGCTGAGTGCTGATCAGATATATAATATAAATACATCCAGCCTGAAGGATGCCATTGGCGCCCTGGATTATGGATCATGTACAGCTGAACTGATCTCTCCTGATGGCCTCCTGCTGACCAATCACCACTGTGGTTTTGACGAAATACAGTATCACAGCAGTGTTGAACATGATTACCTGACAGACGGTTTCTGGGCCATGATCCGTGAGGAAGAACTTCCCAATCCCGGCAAAACCATCTCCTTTCTGATAAGGATGGATGATATTTCAGATGTGATCAATCTTCGCCTGAATGACCGGATGACTGAATCTGAGCGTCAGGAGATTATTGCAGAGATTAGCGATTCCATTGAAAATGAAGCAATTAATGGGACACATTATGAGGCATCCATAGTCCAGTTTTTCGGAGGGAATAAATTCTATCTCATCATCACGGAAACATATCTTGATGTTCGCCTGGTTGGTGCCCCACCTGAATCAATCGGCAAGTTTGGTCATGATACCGATAACTGGATCTGGCCGAGACATACTGGTGATTTTACCCTGTTCAGGGTATATACAGGACCTGACGGTAAACCGGCTGAGTATGCCCCTGAAAACATCCCTTTGAAACCAAGGAATTTTCTGACAATATCGTTGAAAGGAATCCAGAAAAATGATTTTGCTATGGTCATAGGTTATCCGGGTATTACAAACCGTTATATGACTTCCTGGGAAATTGAGCAGGTAAATGAAATTGATAACCCAAATCGTATCAAAATAAGAGGCTTAAGACAGGATTTGATGATGGAGGATATGTTATCCAGCAATGAAATCAGAATTAAATATGCTTCAAAGTACTCCACATCAAGCAATTACTGGAAGTATTCTATCGGGCAGAATGAGGGAATTAAGAACCTTGATTTGATTAACAGGCAAAAACATCTCGAAAATCAATTCCTTGAATGGGTAAATGCAGATCAGGAAAGGACGGAAAAATACGGACAATCATTTGATCTGGTTAAGAATGCTGTTTTAAATAACAGGGATTACCATCATGCAAGGCAATATATCCTGGAAGCGTTGCTCAGCGGTATTGAATTTATAAATTTTTCAGCCTCCTTTTTTCAATTATTTATGACCGTACTGGAGTATCCGGATGATCCTCAGGCAATTGGTGAAGTCATTGAAAGTATGCAACGGGACATAAATGATTTTTTCAAGGATTATAACGCCGCAACAGATAAAAAAGTAACCCTGGCGATGCTTCAATTGTTTTCTGAAAATGTTAAGCAGCAATTCCATCCTGATTTTTTTGCTACCATCAGTATAAAATATAAAGGTAATTTTGAGAAATACGTGGATAAAGTATTTAAAAAATCCATGTTTGTTGACCGCAACAGATTAAATATGTTTCTTGAATCTCCTGATATCAGGATGCTTCAGAAAGATCCCGCCTTTGGCATAGCAATATCGGTTTACAGGAAATATTTTGAAATAGATGACCAGTACAATTATTACCAGGAAAATCTTAACAGGGGTCATCGGTTGTATATTGCGGGACTGACTGAGATGCAGAAGGACCGGAAATTTTACCCGGATGCCAATTCAACCATGCGTCTCAGTTATGGGCGTGTTGGTGATTATCAGGCCAGGGATGCTGTACATTATGAATTTTATACTTCACTGACGGGTGTGATGGAAAAAGAGGATCCGGACAACCCGGAATTTGTTGTGGATGAGCGTCTTAAGCAGTTATACCAGTCAAAAGATTATGGCAGGTATGGTATGGGTGACATAATGCCTGTCTGCTTTACAACTAATAATGATATTACAGGCGGCAATTCAGGCAGCCCTGTACTGAATGCCGGTGGTGAATTGATCGGTATTGCCTTCGACGGGAACTGGGAAGCCATGAGCAGTGATCTGGCCTTTGAGCCCGAACTACAAAAATGTATAAATGTAGATATCCGTTATGTTTTATTTATCATGGATAAATTCGCTGGCGCAACACATCTAATCGAGGAAATGATTATCGTGGAATAAACCAATCCGTTTGTCAAAATTAGGGCCGCAATTCGGCCCTTTTTTTTTATCTTAAACACTTTTAACAGCGATATTGCAGATGTCAGAGGGAAAGAGGATTGAGATTTTTACTGATGGGGCAGCACGTGGTAATCCGGGCCCCGGAGGATATGGGATCGTGATGAAATATGGCAATCACCGTAAGGAAATCTCACAGGGATACAGGCTGACAACCAATAACAGGATGGAGCTCCTGGCAGTGATCAGGGCACTTGAACAGCTCACGCATGAAAATAGTTATGTGGTTATCTATTCCGATTCCAAATATGTCTGTGAAGCTGTGAATAAAGGCTGGATCTTTGATTGGGAAAGAAAGAGATTTAAAAAGAAAAAGAATCCTGACCTGTGGAAAATATTCCTGGAGCTATACCGTAAACACAGGATTGAATTTGTATGGATCAAGGGACACTCGGATCATCCGGAAAATGATCAATGCGACCAGCTTGCAGTAGCTGCTTCACAAAATGATAATCTCATGGAAGATGAAGGTTATACATTCGATCAAAAACTGTTCTGAAATAATTTAATTCTGCAACAGCCCAAAAATAATGAGTTCATATTCAACAATAATTGATTTTAAAGGGGCACTTACATTTAAGAAAATAGGACAGTTGATTACTGCACTGAATGCAAGAAGGAATCAATTTAATATTGGAACGGGGGTCTTTAAAAAATTAACCTCTCTTATTATTGAAATCCTGGAAAATATTCTGAAATATTCTGACCATTACAACAGCTTTATAAAAAATAATCCTGATTTTGAACCCGAATTTCATTTATCACGTAATGCGAGTTCCTATCTTTTGAGAGCCGTCAATCCTATTAAACAACAGGACATGTTACGGGTAAAACAAAAAATTGACCTGATCAACAACCTTAATCAGGATGAAATGCGTATCTTGTACCGCAAAACCTTAACTAACGGGGAATTCACCGAAAAAGGCGGTGCAGGACTTGGCTTTTTTGAAATGGTTAAACTAAGTGGACATCCCATACAATATAATTTTGAAAGCCTTTTCGATGGATTTTTGAATTTTGAATTACAACTGCATTTAGATAATAACTCGATGTAAATGGAAAATCTCACAATTGCCGCAACAGATTTTACCCCGGAAGTGAGTTTTAATATCGAATCATTAATTTTTCGTATTGGTGGTGTATCCAGACCCGAAGATGTACGGAATTTCTACGATCAGATCATCGATTGGCTATCTAACCTGGGAAATTATTTTTCAAAAAATAAATCAGCAGATTCAGGGATGTACAAAGTATTAATGGAATTTCGACTGGCCTATTTTAATTCAGCATCCTCGAAACAAATTATAGAAATTCTCAATTGCATAAAGAGGTTTAAGGTATATGGGATAGATCTTGAGGTTAACTGGTATTATGATGAAGGAGATGAACAAATGCGTGATGATGGAGAGGAATTAGCCGAAGCATGTGATCTTGAATTCAATTATTATGTAATTTCCTGATAACCGGAACAGGATTTCCTGTTCATTCTGAACACCTTAGATATTGTCCTGATTCGTACATTTGTGTGCAAAACCGGACACCCTGAATTCCCCAGCAAACCCTGTAAAATTTTAGTTATTCGGCAGATAATTAAACAGTTATCCGTTATGGCACAATATATGGATACTGTATATAAAAGGGTTTAGGGGATGTTCAGTAATTATATCAAAACAGCTATCCGTACCTTTGCCAAGTACAGGATTTTCAGCCTTATTAATATATTTGGTCTTGCTTTTGGTATAACTATTAGTATCCTTATTTATATTCTGGTAAAACAGGAGCTGAGTTATGACAGGTATCATGCTTATCATGACCGTATTTACCGTATAAATGCAAAAGCACAGGCATTTGAACATAAATATCATAGTGCCCTGACTCCTTATAACCTGTCCGTTGTGATGAAGCAACAGATCCCTGAGGTGGAAGAGGCAACAAAAGTACTGATAGGAAGTCACAAAAGAGTCAGTTATAATGACAAACATTATTCTGCTACAAAATTTTATTATACAGATCAGTCAATTTTCAATATCTTCAGTATTCCGGTTGTTAAGGGTGACCAGGGTACACTTCTGACAGAAGAATACACAATTGTTATCACGGAAGAGACCGCCGAAAGATATTTTGGATCGGAAAATCCGCTGGGCAAGTTACTTTTTCTTGATAATGGCTGGAAGTTTACTGTAACTGGAGTATGTAAAAACGCACCCGAAAACACCCATCTACATTTTGATTATCTCGCTAGCCTGAAGGGTATTCTGGATGAAAAAGAGACAGATGACTGGAGTAAATGGCCCGTTGCAACGTATGTACTTTTAAAGGAAGGATCAAAACCAGGCCAGGTGAATAATGAGCTGGTTGCAATAACCGACAAATACTTATTGCCTGTTATCAATCAGTTTTTTTCATCAGAATTTATTTCCGGTGGGCCAATAAACTTTTTTGAGTTATACCTTCAGCCACTGACGGATATTCATTTCGCGACCGGAATTGAAGGTCAATTTGAAGCAGGCAGGCAAAAAATTTATCTATACATATTTTCTCTTCTGGCAGCAATCATCCTGTTCATTGCATGTGTTAATTATATGAACCTGTCCACTGCGCGTCTTTCAACGCGAGCCAGGGAGGTGGCACTCAGAAAAATTGTTGGAGCAACACGCAGGCAGATGATTCTCCAGTTTCTTACCGAATCAATATTTTTCAGTATCCTGGCAACTTTCATCGCACTGGTAATCATTGAGTTAATCCTAAAACCCTTCAGTGCCCTGTCAGGATTAAACCTGCAGAAAGAAATCTACCATGCATGGTTCCTGATCCCGGTTTTATTAACTGGTGCTATTATTGTTGGTATTTTTTCAGGGAGTTATCCATCATTATACCTTTCAAAATTCCCGGTGATTAATATCATGAAAGGCAAAAACTTTTCAGGTGCTGGTGGTATACATTTTCGTGGCATCCTGGTTCTTTCCCAGTTCACTCTCTCAATTGCACTAATCATTTCCAGTATTATCATTTATAACCAGGTAAGATATCTGCAGGGGAAAAACCTTGGCTTTAATAAAAATAACGTAGTTGTTATTCAGCGTGCTTATGCCCTGATGAAGCAGAAAGAAGATTTTAAAAAAATACTTACAGATAATTCAAGCATTGTCAGTGCTTCAATAACCTATTCATTACCGGGGGAATACCAGGAAGAAGTACCTTTTTGGGTCACTGAGAAAGGAAAAAAGACGGTCAAATACCTTTCCTATATGACAGCCGATGCTGATTTTGTGGAGACAATGCAGATGCATCTTACTGAAGGCAGAGACTTTGACCGAATCAACCAGCCGGATGAACATCTGATGATTATCAATGAATCTGCAGCCATAGAGTTGGAGCTGGACAAGCCGGTTGGTGCAAAACTTTTTCCTGTTGGTGTGATGGGTGAGGAAAAAGGTTATAAAGTAATCGGGGTTGTAAAGGATTACCATTTTGAATCTCTTCATAAAGAGATAAAACCGATGATACTGACACTTCTTGATCCCAGCCTGCATGTTCAGAATCTTGTTGTTCGACTGGATGGTGAAAATATTCCAAAAACAATGGAATATATTGAGAAGGCCTGGAAAAAGTTCACAAAGAATGAACCATTTGATTATTATTTTCTTGATAAAGACCTGGACATGATATATAAGGAAGAAGAAAAAACAGCTGGCATTTTTGCAGTATTTTCCCTTCTGGCTATATTCATAGCTTCTCTAGGGCTATTCGGTCTTGCGGCACATATCGCTGAACTCAGAACCCGGGAAATAGGAATCCGGAAAGCAATGGGAGCATCCATACAGACGATTGCATTCATGCTTCTTTCACATTTCACCCGGTGGGTATTCTGGGCTATACTGATCGCATTTCCGCTTTCATACTTCCTGATGAAAATCTGGCTGGGAAGATTTGCATACCACATCAATATTGAGTTATGGTTCTTTTTACCTGCTGCGTTCCTGGCTATTATTGTTGCATTCATCACAGTAAGCTACCAATCGGTCAAATCCGCTAAAGCCAGCCCGGTCCAGGCTTTACAATATGAGTGATACGGGATTTAAATTTTTAAGAAATTAATTAATGAACTCAGTGAATGATTCAAAGTCATTCATTGGGAGTTATTCCGCTTATCTAATCCAGTTCTGAGAGATATTTCTTTGCGTTTTTAAGGTCTCCGGGTGTATCAATACTGAAAGTTTCCATATCTGTTAACCTTATCTTGATACGGTAATTGTTCTCAAGCCAGCGGTTCTGCTCAAGCGATTCAGCCAGTTCAAGGGATGATTGGGGTAATTCCGTGATTTCCTGTAATATTCTGTACCTGAAAGCATATACACCGATGTGCCTGAGGAACTGATGGTGGCGTGACCAGGCCGATCTGTCGGTTTTTCTGAGGTATGGTATTGGTGACCGGCTGAAATACATGGCAATATCTTCATGATTTTTGATAACCTTAACAATATTGGAGTTAAAGATATCATCGTTCGACCTGATTGGGTTAACCAGTGTTGCAATGTCTACATGCTGGTCATCAAAACATTTCATCAACATTTTTATCTGCTCTTCACGGATAAATGGTTCATCACCCTGTACGTTGATGATGACATCAACCAGGTTACCAGATTTACAATATAGACGGGCAGCTTCAGCACACCGGTCTGTCCCACTTTTGTGTTCATGACCGGTCATCAGCGCCTGGCCTCCGGCATCCTTTACAGCCGCTTCTATTCGTTGATCATCAGTTGCGACAATAACATTGTCAAGTACTTTCTTAACCTGGTTATAAACCCGGACAATCAGAGGTTTACCACCCAGATCTGCAAGAGATTTGCCCGGGAAACGACTGGATTCGTAGCGGGCTGGTATGATTCCTAAAAATTTCATGGTGATATTAATTTTGAAACACTACCAATTTAGTAAAAATCGTATAAAATTGTAATTTTGTCATACTTTTTCAGGAAAAAATGACAGGAAGATTAGTTTTCGGTTCTAAGTTCTTAGTTCAAGGTTAGGGTGGGTGAGTGTTTTGAGTTTGGATAATAGTTATTGATTTTCGTTTGGTGTGGGAGGGAGTTTGAATTTCGTTTTTCGACATTTCGAGTTTATTTATTCGCTACACACTAGGCAAACACACAACCCGCTCAGGGGAAATTTCTTTCGCTTCGCTTCAGAAATTGTCCGGATTTCGATTTTCGAATTTCGAGTATTATTCCAAGGCCTTTGAATACCGACTCACGACTCACGACTCACAATTCACGATTCACTGCTCATGGTTGCAGGTTTGCCGGGAACATCTTCCTGAATAGAATGTCAAAGATATTGATTAAGATATAGAAATGGAAATTCAAACAGTAAAACAACGATTTGGAATTATAGGAAATCATCCTGCTTTAAACAGGGCAATCGATATTGCGACCAATGTTGCCCCTACTGATCTCTCGGTATTGATAACCGGCGAAAGTGGAACAGGTAAGGAATTTTTCCCCCAGATCATTCATCAATTTAGCGCACGTAAACATGGATCATATATTGCTGTTAATTGTGGAGCAATCCCTGAAGGCACAATAGATTCAGAATTGTTTGGTCATGAAAAAGGTTCGTTTACCGGTGCACATGAAAGCCGGAAAGGATACTTCGAGGTGGCAAATGGAGGAACAATTTTTCTTGACGAAGTTTCCGAATTACCCTTGTCCACACAGGTCAGGTTACTCAGAGTTTTAGAGACCGGAGAATTTATAAGGGTCGGATCTTCAAAGGTACAGAAAACAAATGTCAGAGTCATAGCTGCTACCAATATTGAAATTCTTCATGCAATACAGCAAAACAAATTCAGAGAAGACCTCTATTACCGACTGAATACTGTTCCTATTCATGTTCCGGCTTTGCGGGAAAGAAAGGAAGATATTCATTTGCTATTCAGGAAGTTTGCAGTCGATTTTGCCGAAAAAAGCAGAATGCCTGCTGTCACACTTACCGATCCTGCCAGAAGCATCCTTGAAAACTATCGATGGCCGGGGAATATCCGGCAGCTTAAAAACATTACCGAACAAATGTCGGTTATTGAACAGGATCGTGAAATCAATGAACACATAATAGCCAAATATCTTCCAGATTATCAGCCTGTTAAACTCCCAATGATCTATGAAAAGGTTATTGATGAACATACGTTTAACACGGAAAGAGAAATCTTGTATAAAATCCTTTTTGATATGAAGAATGATCTGAACGATCTTAAAAGTCTTGTTGCAGAGATCATGCAGAAAGGTGTGGAAAGTGCCGAATTACACCAAAACCATGCACAAACCATTCAAAAACTTTATGAAGAGGCTGAGGTAAATGGGAATGTCAACAAATCTCATAATATAAATATAAAAAGAACTGAAAGTGCTGATATACAGGACACTGAAGAAATTATTGAAGAATCGCTATCGCTGGAAGAAAAAGAAAAAGAACTTATAAACAAAGCGCTTGAGAAACATCACGGAAAGAGAAAATATGCAGCGGAAGAATTAGGGATTTCTGAACGTACACTATACCGTAAGATCAAAGAATATAATTTAGATCTTTGAAAAATGATATAATTTAATTTTTTGGATTTCATTTTCTTTGAAATAACTATGGTTTGCACATTGCAATCAACATTGATTCAGTCTAATAACAAGATGTAATGTGGTTGGTATTTGCATGAAAAGTAAGAATGAATTATATATTTTGTCCTGGATATAAGACAATAGTATGTTTAATAACTCGTTATTTTTGTGCCCGGATTATACAAATAAGATGTCACTCACCAGGTTATTGATTATTTTATTATTTCTAACTGCTTCAGTTTCCTCATGTAAAGTCAGCTATTCATTTTCTGGAGCTAGTACTGGTAATCTGAGTACGGTATCCGTGCAATACTTTCAGGATAGGTCAAACCTGGCTCCACCTACCCTTGCCCAGATATTTACCGATGAATTGAAAGATTTTATTCAGAGGCAGACAAGGTTAATGTTGATAAATGGGGTTGCCGATGCCAATTTTGAGGGTGAAATAAGAATTTACGATGGACAAAGGCCGGTAGCAATATCCGGAAATGATCTGGCTACGCTCAACAGATTTACCATTTCTGTCAGAATAAAATATACGAATTCAAATGATCCGGAGCAAAATTTTAACGAGACTTTTACACAATACCAGGATTATGACAGCAGGAGCAGTTTCCAGGAGGTAGAGGCTGAATTGTCAGAAACCATTGTTAAGCTGATTGTCGAAGATATTTTTAACAGAGCCTTTGTTAACTGGTAGGAAGTGGAAAGTTAAAGATAAAAGATAAAAGGAAAAAGATAAAAGATAAAGGGAAAAAAGAGGAAGTAAATAGTAAAAAAGGTAGAGGGAAAGACATCGATTACTAATGACCGGAGAAGATATCATATCCTATATTAGACAGCCGGAAAAGCTTAACGGGGATACGCTGGGAGGTATTGAAAAGCTGACCAGTGACTATCCTTATTTTCAAACAGCCCATCTTTTAAATGTTAAGAATCACCATAATATAAAAAGCCTGAAGTTCTCTGAATCCCTTCGATTTGCTTCGGCACATGCAGGCGACCGTACAATTTTATATTACCTGATAAATGATCTGTCATCCAGTGAGGAACTGGACAAGGAGGAAAAAGGTGATATTTCATCTGTTACAGGTCTGTTAAGCTTTACAAACTGGTTTGATCATCTTGATCAGGCTACACCGGAAGGATCAGGGAAATCTGACGAAGATACGAGAAGAATGAAAGAAAACGAACTGATTGATAAATTTATAAAAGCCCAACCCTCTATTATACCACAAAAAGATAAATCTGAAGATCAGGAAGATATATCTGAAGCATTTTTAATAACTGATGACCATTTGATGACAGAAACGCTGGCAGAGATATATGTTAAGCAGGGATACTATACCAGGGCCATTCATGCCTATGAAAAGCTAAGTTTGAAATATCCGGAAAAAAGTAGTTACTTTGCGACTCAAATTAATAAAATCAGGCAATTAAAAGATAATCCAAATTCTTAAGAGCAATGTATGTATTAATTTCTGTGATTGTATTAATCATTTGTGTTTTATTAATCCTTATCGTACTGGTTCAGAATTCCAAAGGAGGAGGTCTTGCAGCAAATTTTCAGGGATCCACGCAGATCATGGGAGTAAGGAGAACAACAGATTTTCTTGAAAAATCAACCTGGACACTGGCTGTTGCCCTCATGCTCCTTTGTGTTCTTGGCAGTATCGTGATTCCCAGGGCCCAAGAGCAAGAGAGATCTGTTATTGAGGATCAGATACAAAATGTTATTGATCCGAATGCCATTCCAACTTTTCCCTCCGCCACGCCGGATAATGGTGGGAGTGATGATGGGAGCCAGGCAGAATAAACAGGATCATTACATATACAAATAATACTGATTCTAGGAAGTGTCGGATAACATGACATCCTGACACTTCTTTTTTTCCTCTATCCGGATGGCATAATTATTTAAAATTCAGATAAACAGTAGATTAACCAAGTCAACATAAATTTATATGAATATTCTCCCATGTAATTATGTCTTAAAATGTCAGTATAAACTGCAATTTCAGGATTTGGCATAAAATGTGAAAAGGGAAAGCATATCTGAAAATTTGTTTAACCACTAAAATAAATTTATCATGGGAAATATAAAGATTAAGCCTCTTGCTGACAGGGTTTTAATTGAACCTCTGGCAGCTGAAGAAAAAACCTCATCAGGCATTATTATTCCTGATACCGCCAAGGAAAAACCTCAGAAGGGAAATATTATTGCTGTTGGTCCCGGGACAAAGGATGAGAAGATGGAAGTAAAAGTAGGGGATGTAGTTCTATATGGTAAATATTCCGGAACTGAACTTACCATTGATGGTAAAGATTATCTCATCATGAGGCAATCCGATATACTAGCAATCATTTAAGAACATAATCAAATTCAATAACTTAAAAAAAGAAAAAAATGGCAAAACTAATCAAGTATGATATTGAAGCAAGAGATCTGTTAAAAAAAGGTGTTGATACTCTTGCTAATACTGTCAAGGTGACACTTGGCCCCAAGGGTCGTAATGTCGTCATTGAGAAAAAATTTGGTGCTCCTCTTGTTTCAAAGGATGGTGTGACTGTTGCAAAAGAGATTGATCTGAAGGGAGAATTTGAAAATCTTGGTGCACAGATGGTTAAAGAAGTAGCTTCAAAGACCAATGATGATGCAGGAGATGGTACAACAACTGCTACACTTCTTGCCCAGTCAATCATTCATGTTGGAATGAAAAATGTCACCGCGGGTGCTAATCCTATGGATCTTAAGAGAGGGATTGACAAGGCAGTTATAAAAGTTGTTGAGTATCTGAAAAACCAGTCGGAGGAAATTGGGGATGATATTACTAAAATTGAACAGGTTGCTTCAGTATCGGCAAATAATGATCTGGAAATCGGGAAGCTGATTGCAGAGGCAATGGAAAAAGTTCATAAAGAAGGTGTTATTACGGTTGAAGAAGCGAAAGTATCAGATACATATGTAGAAGTTGTTGAGGGTATGCAGTTTGACCGTGGTTATATATCGCCCTATTTCGTGACAGATCCTGACAAGATGGAATCTGTACTTGAGTCTCCTTTTATACTTTTGCATGACAAAAAGATCTCTGTCATGAAAGATCTTTTGCCTATTCTTGAAACTACGGTACAATCGGGAAAACCGTTACTGATTATAACAGAGGACATCGATGGCGAGGCACTGGCAACCCTGATCGTAAATAAGCTGAGGGGTTCGCTGAAGGTTGCAGCTGTGAAAGCTCCAGGATTTGGTGACAGAAGGAAAGAGATGCTCGAAGATATTGCCATTCTAACCGGAGGTACTGTCATTTCAGAAGAAAAAGGACTAAAGCTTGAAAACACCACACTGGATATGTTAGGCACATGCGAGAAAGTTTCCATTGACAAAGATAATACAACCATTGTTGGTGGTTCCGGAGATAAGGATGCCATCAATGGCAGGGTTAAGCAGATTAAGGTACAAATTGAGAATACAACCTCTGATTATGATAAGGAAAAGCTTCAGGAGCGACTCGCTAAATTATCGGGAGGTGTTGCTGTCCTATATGTCGGTGCTGCATCAGAAGTGGAGATGAAGGAGAAAAAGGACAGGATGAATGATGCACTGAATGCAACCAGGGCCGCTGTTGAAGAAGGAATTATTCCCGGAGGTGGTGTTGCATACATCAGGTCTGTTGAATCGCTCAATAACTTCAAAGGCGATAATGATGACGAAACAACCGGTGGTGCAATCATCCGCAGAGCCCTTGAGGAGCCACTCAGGCAAATAGCAGAAAATGCAGGAGTAGATGGATCTGTTGTCGCTCAGAAAGTTAAGGAAGGAAAAGACGATTTCGGTTTTAATGCAAGAACCGAGAAATATGAGAATCTGAAGAAAGCCGGTGTTATCGATCCCACAAAGGTTGCTCGTATAGCACTGGAAAATGCAGCTTCCATTGCAGGTATGCTGCTGACAACAGAATGTGTCCTTGCTGAAGAGCCTGAAAAAGAACAGCCAATGCCACATCCAAATGCAGGAATGGGTGGAGGGATGATGTAATTCTATATCATCAATATAATCTCAAGCCTCACTTTAGAAATAAAGTGGGGCTTTTTTTAACACGAGCCATTTCAGGTTTCCGGATTTATTTGAAGTATCGCCCCTAAAGGGGCGGAAGTATGGGTGAGGTGTTTGGGTTGAAAATCATAGAGTTTCGGTTTTCTTGTTTCGGATTTACTTCGGTTTTCGACTTTCGCTATCTCGATTTTTCTTCCTTCGATTTCCGGATTCTGCTCTTTCGAATTTTCTAATTTTAATTTTATTAACAAACATTCCTTTCCTTTTCTATCTTTGTACCTCGATTTTCAGGATGAATAATTCAATGGAAAATATCAGGAACTTCTGTATCATTGCACATATTGATCACGGAAAAAGTACACTGGCTGACCGATTACTGGAAATCACCCATACCATTTCGGACAGGGAGATGAAAGAGCAGGTCCTGGATAGTATGGACCTGGAGCGGGAGAGAGGGATTACAATTAAAAGTCATGCGGTACAGATGGACTATGAATATGAGGGGAGAAAATATATCCTTAATCTGATTGATACTCCCGGTCATGTCGATTTTTCATATGAGGTATCAAGGGCTATAGCTGCCTGTGAAGGAGCTCTCCTTGTTGTGGATGCATCACAGGGAATACAGGCACAGACCATATCCAATCTCTACCTTGCACTCGATCATAACCTGGAGGTTATTCCTGTATTGAATAAAATGGATCTTGAAGCTGCCAGGCAGGATGAAGTTACCGAGCAAATCATTGACTTAATTGGGTGTACCCAGGATGATATCATACTCGCGAGTGGGAAAACAGGGATGGGGGTTGATATTATCCTCCGTGAGATAGTGAAAAGAATTCCTCCTCCTTCCGGAGATCCATACAAACCACTTGAAGCCCTGATCTTTGATTCTGTATTTAATTCTTTCCGGGGGATTTTCGCATATTTTCGAATATTCAACGGGTCTATCAGGAAAAATGATTTCGTAAAATTTGTTGCGACAGGAAAAAAATATTATGCTGAAGAGATTGGTATTCTCAGATTGAATTATCAGCCAAGAGATATCTTACAGGCGGGAGATGTCGGGTATATTATCTCCGGGATTAAGAATTCGCTTGAAGTAAAGGTTGGTGATACGATTACGCATGTTAATCCTGCCTGTGAAGCAGCCATTGAGGGATTTAAGGATGTAAAACCCATGGTTTTTGCGGGTGTTTATCCTGTTGATGCGGATGATTATGAAGAACTACGGTCCTCTCTTGAAAAGCTGAAACTGAATGATGCATCCCTGGCATTTGAGCCGGAATCATCCGCAGCACTGGGCTTTGGATTCCGTTGTGGTTTCCTGGGACTTTTGCATATGGAGATTGTACAGGAAAGACTGGACAGAGAATTCGATATGGATGTAGTTACTACTGTTCCGAATGTCTCTTTTCTTGTCCATACAACAAAAGGTTACATTATTGAAGTGCATAACCCTTCAGGAATGCCCGAACCAACAAATATAGACTATATTGAAGAGCCTTATATTAATGCCCAGGTTATTTCCCAGGCAGAATATGTGGGGGCAATTATGAAATTATGCCTGGACAAAAGAGGGACTTTGAAAAACCAGGTGTATCTTACTACTGACAGGGTGGAGGTTACATTTGAGATGCCACTCGCAGAAATAGTATTTGATTTTTATGATAAACTGAAGAGCATCTCAAGAGGATATGCATCTTTTGATTATTATCCATCCGGACATAAGAAAGCAAACCTTGTAAGACTGGATATCCTCCTCAATGGTGAAATGGTTGATGCCCTTTCAACACTTATTCATCGTGATCATGCATATGATTTTGGCAGAAGGATCTGCGTAAAGCTGAAAGAATTGATACCACGCCAACAATTTGAGATAGCCATTCAGGCAGCTATCGGATCAAAGATCATCGCACGTGAAACTGTACGGGCACTCAGAAAAGATGTCACTGCTAAATGTTATGGAGGTGACATAACCAGGAAGAGAAAACTTCTTGAAAAACAGAAAAAAGGTAAAAAGCGTATGCGCCAGATCGGAAATGTTGAAGTACCTCAATCGGCCTTTCTCGCAGTATTAAAACTTGATTGAGTGTGAGAAAAAATAGCAGGTTCAGTGAGATTGTTTATCCAGGAACGGAGTAAACTGAATAAATAAAGTCGGACTCCTGCCAGCCGGCAGCCTGGAATCCTGATAAGTGAAGCAATCCGGTGGAAACAGGTAGGAGGGAAAGCAGCGGCTGAAATACAGGCAATAAACCTGAGGCGGATGCCAGTATTTTTCGAGCATCCTTGTAGTGGGAAAGAAATTTAGAACTTCTTCCATCCCGATAGCTATCGGGACGGAAGAAACAATGTCGCAGGATAATGGATCAATTGACATTGGCTTTAGCCAGAGGAATAAAAAAAAAATTATACATTTGAAAGAGGAACAAGCTTGTTATTTGGACTAATTAAAAATAATTTAAAAAACGGAGTTAAAATCTGGAGATTGACTGATTTTATGTGTTATTTGTGTCTTCATTTTTTCAGTCAAATATTTTAAACTATCTCAATATGTCCGGAAAAGGAAAAGATAAAATGACAGAAGAAGGCAGGATACATCTGGGGATTGATATCGGATCCATCTCAGTGAACACAGTAATCATAAATGATCATGGGAAGATTATGGAAAACCGATATGATTTTTGTCATGGTAAACCATTCCACAGGCTCCATGAAGTTCTCTGGGAAGTAACCGCAAAATACAATGCTTACAAAGTCACCACCTTATCCCTTACGGGTACCGGTGGTAAACTTGCATCGGAGTTAATCGGCGGACATTTTGTAAATGAGATTATCTCCCAATCAGCATCTGTATCAAAACTTTATCCGGAAGCAAG
Source organism: Bacteroides sp. SM23_62_1 (assembly GCA_001304505.1). GTDB lineage: Bacteria > Bacteroidota > Bacteroidia > Bacteroidales > SM23-62 > LJUQ01. Next base: position 18,358 of record LJUQ01000011.1, on the reverse strand, counting down.
GACCATTATCGAAATGGGAGGAGAGGATTCAAAGTTGATTTTCATGAACAGCCTGGAAAGTGAATCATCCAAACTTTCAGATTTTCAATTAAATACAATATGTGCAGCTGGCACAGGTTCTTTTCTTGATCAGCAGGCAAAAAGAATCGGTGTTTCTATTGAGAGAGAGTTTGGTGAGCTTGCATTAAAATCGCTTGATCCACCGCGTATTGCAGGCAGGTGCAGTGTTTTTGCCAAGAGTGATATGATCCATTTACAGCAGATAGCCACGCCGGTTCATGATATTGTTGCAGGATTGTGCTTTGCTGTAGCAAGGAATTTTATCAGTTCACTAGCCAGGGGCAAGAAACTTGAATTTCCGGTTGTTTTTCAGGGTGGTGTTGCAGCGAATGTTGGCATGGTAAGGGCTTTCAGAGAAATACTCGGAGCAGGAGAGAAAGAACTGATCATTCCGGAACACTATGCATCCATGGGTGCAATCGGAGCGGTATTTCATACCCTTTCTACAAGCTCAGAAAAGAAGGCTGTATTTAAAGGATTGGATGGGCTGGATAACTATCTTGCAAGCGGTAAGGCAGAGGGAAAGCATCAGGAACCCCTGAAAGAAACTGAAGCTGAATATAATAAGGATGTCAGGCTGATCCCTGACGGGGTTGAAAAAGTAAATGTTTATCTCGGGTTAGATGTTGGATCATTAAGTACGAACGTGGTTCTGATTGATGATGATAACCAGGTTGTTGCACGACGGTATCTTCCCACTGCCAGTAAACCTCTTGAGGCGATCCGGCGCGGGATGTCAGAAATATCTGAAGAGGTTGGCGATAAGGTCATTGTGAAAGCTGCCGGAACTACAGGCTCAGGTCGCTATCTTACCGGTGATTTTGTTGGAGCTGATGTTATCCGTAATGAGATCACTGCCCAGGCTACTGCAGCAATTGCCTATGATAAAGAGGTAGACACCATATTCGAGATCGGTGGGCAGGATTCAAAATATATCAGCATTGATAATGGTGTGGTTGTTGATTTTGAGATGAATAAGGTATGTGCTGCCGGGACCGGTTCATTCCTCGAGGAACAGGCAGAAAAACTTGATATCAGCATCATAGGTGAATTTGGAGAGCTGGCTCTCCAGGCAAAGAAACCTGCTGCACTGGGTGACCGCTGTACGGTATTCATGGAATCTGACCTGAACTCATATCAGCAGAAAGGTGCAAAAAAAGAAGACCTAGTAGGTGGCCTTGCCTATTCCATCGTTCAGAATTATATCCAGAAAGTAGTCAGGAAAAAGAGAATCGGAAATCATATTTTCTTCCAGGGTGGAGTTACAAATAATAAGGCTGTCGTGGCAGCATTCGAAAAAGTGACAGGAAAGAAGATTTATGTACCACCCCATTTTGATGTAACGGGTGCCATTGGTTCAGCAATACTGGCAAGGGAATATGTAAAGGAAAATAATATCCATACAAGGTTCAAAGGTTTTGACATCAGCAAAATTCCATATAAGGTTGATAAATTTACCTGTAAGGCATGCTCCAATCAATGTGAAATCAGGAGGGTGAGGATAGAAGGTGAAAATAAGCCCCTGTATTATGGAGGCCGGTGTGAGAAATATGAACTGGATGAACGCAAGGGGAAAGGACAGGGGATACCAAATTACTTTGATGAAAGGTTGGAAATGTTAATGGGGGATTATAAGGAACAGGAAAAAGATGAGAGAATAACCATCGGTATCCCCAGAGCATTAACCCTGTACTATCAGCAGTTCCCATTCTGGAGGACATTTTTTGAGGAGTTGGGATTCCGTGTTGTACTATCTGCGGAAACGGATAACCAGATTATCAAGAAATCCCTTGATATGCTGGTAGCAGAAACATGTTTTCCTGTTGAGGTTATGCACGGACATATTTATGACCTGCTCGAAAAGGAGGTTGATTTTATATTTACTCCGTTCATTATTAATACCAAAGCTGAGAAAGGAAATCCAACCAATAACTGTAATTGTCCCTGGATACAGACCTATCCTTTCATGGTAAAGGCCGCGCTTAAGGAAGATGCACGCGAAAAACTCCTGATCCCCACCCTGAATTTCAGGTACTTCGGGAAGGTTCTTAATAAGGAGATGTCAGATTTCATGTGGGAAAAATTCCAAATACCACGAAAAAAAGTTGTCCTTGCCATTGAAAAAGCCGATCAGATCCAGGTTGCCTTTGAGCGGAAAGTGGAACTACGGGGTCAGGAAGTGATGGAAAATCTCCCGGATGATAAGGAATGCCTGGTGATTATGGGCAGACAGTATAATACCGGAGATCCTGCATTGAACCTGAGCATGGTGGATAAGTTAATCAACCAGGATGTCTTACCCATACCTATTGATTTCCTTCCACTGGCAAGTGAACATATCACACAGGATTACCGTCAGATGTACTGGCCTAACGGACAAAGAATCCTGGCTGCTTCCAGGATCATTGCAAGAGATAAGCGGCTTCATGCCGTTTATATGGGGAATTTCCGGTGTGGCCCGGACTCATTTCTCTCACATTTTGTCCATGAAGAAATGGCAGGCAAACCCTACCTTGAGATAGAAATTGACGAGCACAGTGCCGATGCGGGTATGATCACCAGGTATGAGGCATTTCTTGATAGTTTGAAAGGTTCACGATTAACGCATAAGGATCAACGGGAGATTTTCAGGCCAAGGGGACTTGTGGCAACACCTGAGAAGGACCGTATTATGTATTTTCCGTATATGTGTGATGCAGCCTATGTAGTAGCAGCAGCCTCAAGATATTGCGGAGTTAATGCAGATGTCCTTCCCATGCAGAATGAGAAAGATCTTGAACTGGGCAGGAAATATACATCGTCCAGGGAATGTTTCCCGATGATATGTACTACGGGGAGTTTCCTTAAAAAAATAATGGAACCGGGATCTGATCCAAAGAAATTGAGCTTCTTTATGCCGGACCATAATGGTCCTTGCCGGTTCGGACAATATAATAAGTTTCAAAGCATTCTGTTCAATAAACTGGGGTATAAGGATGTTAGAATCATTTCGCCCAGTAATGATACCTCCTATGCAGCCCTTTCCGGTGGACAGGGCACTAAATTCCGGTATGCTGCATGGAAGGGAATTGTTGCTGTTGATCTTCTGAGAAAACTGAAACAGGAACGGAGACCTTATGAGCTGAATCCGGGATCAACGGATCAGATATATAAACAAGGACTTGCCGATATCGTCGCATCGGTCGAACGGGGAGCCAAAGACATCACGGAAGTGATGAAGAAAGCTGCACAGAGATTCCTGGAAATCCCGATGAAGAACGGAAAAAGAAAACCAGTTATAGCAGTCGTTGGAGAAATATTCATGCGTGATAATCCCTTCTGCAGTGGTTTTTTGGTTGACAGGCTTGAAAAATTCGGAGCTGAAACATGGATCGCACCTTTTGGTGAATGGTTGAGTTATTCAACTTACCGTTACACCCGTGACAGTCTGTGGAAGAATGATTATAAGGGATTAATGAAATCAAAGATCCAGGATATCGCACAGAAAACGGCAGCAAAGAAGTTACAGCAAGCTATTCATGGTTGGTATGATGAGGAAAGGGAAATTGAATTACACGAGATGCTTGAATCATGCGATCCTTATATACACAGGCATTATGATGGCGATCCCGCCCTTAACCTGGGAACATCCGTTTCACTGGCCAAAACAGGAATATCGGGTATTGCTAATATTCTTCCCTTCACATGTATGCCCGGTACTGTTGTTACAGCTGTCTCCGACCAGTTTAAAAGAGATCATGAAAATATCCCTTATGTCAGTATTGCTTATGACGGACAGGAAGACACGGCTATAGATATGAGACTTCAGGCGTTCATGCATCAGGCAAGGGAATTCGCTGCCGAAAAGGGATATGACAAAGCAGTGAAATGGATTGAACCTGCATTGGTGTGAGTTTTTATCAGGAATCTCCATTTCACAGAGTTTGCTCCTGAATTCAGGGATCAGGATTTATACCGGGGTTCAACCCCATAGATTTTAACAGATCTGCTTTATCTTTAAGGCCCAGCTCCTGAAGTTTTATCATCAGGAACTTTAAACCATTTTCATCAACCTCATAAATTTCAGGATTAAGCATTATTTCTGATATTTTTTCATTCAATTCCTTTAAAGTACTCGTTACAACAATTTTTGATAACTCTACACTGGCAATTAATTTTGGAATCATAAGGTTGTTTTGGGTCATTATGTATCCGATTGCCTGAGGAATCTGGTTGTGATATGATAAATATGACAGGTAATCATTAATTAAATAGATAATTATCCTGTCTTCACTTAAATTCCATATTATATTGGATACATAACCCGGTAATCCACCTCCCCTGTGAACCATATCTATCGGGGCATTTATTATTGTCCAACCATATCCGTAACTGTTTCCATAATCCGGTGTGCCTGCCATTTCTGCGTGGATATGTTTCATAAAAGTTTTTTTCAGGGATTCCTCAGTGATTAATTTCCCATCTGACAGTGCCTGAATAAAATTATTTAAATCTGTAATTGTGGAATATATATTACCATCTCCCTGAAATCCGCTTACAGCATAGCTTGAAGAAAATTCATGAACCCTGATGGCTTCTTCGTATTTTCCTGTGAACGGGTAAAAAAGATATCCCCTGGCTACATTATTTATCTCATTTATTTCTTCAGCATTATAAATATTTGTCCTTATCATATTTGCAGGTTTAAATATGTTCTTATCCAAATAATCCCGAAATTTCATATTGGTTACTTTTTCGACTATTTCAGACAGAATTATATAGCCCAGGTTATTATATTCACTTCTTGCTCCGGGTGTAAATATCAAGTCGGGTTTTTGGGTGTATAGTGCTGAAAGAACATCATCATTAGTCGCGATCTTTGAATTATCCCAGTTCTTAAGTAGTCCATAATCAGCAGGTAATCCACCGGCATGGATCAGAAGGTGATGTATTGTTATATCAGGATATGGAAAACCAGGTAAATAGTCTATGACTTTATCGGAGATTTTCAGTTTATTTTTTTCCTCCAGTTGCTGAATAGCCACACCTGTAAAAGCTTTACTCACCGATCCAACGTTAAACAGGCTATTTGGATTCAGTGGAACATGGTTTTCTCTGTCGGCAAAACCATAGCATTTTGTATATATAATTTTACCCTTCTCTGCAATCAATATATTCCCATTGAACTGGGAACGTAAGTGCATAGTATTGAAAAGACTATCCAGTAATACAGCTTTATCCTGTCCGGAACAAATCGGAATAATAATCAGAAGCAAAAAACACATTTTGACAGGTTTCATATTTTATCGGTTTTTTCTTAGAAATGATTTTCGGGTCTTTCTTGTTGCAACCGACGCATGAATATTTCCTCCGCCCCAGGTTAATCCTGATTTACGTTCCCTGAAAGGGGAATTATTCATGCTCCAGCCTTTTACCGGGGACCTCCCATTTTTTATCTGTTGTGTTGACTTTTTTTGATTCTTATAACCATCAATAATCCCATTTATCTTATTATTCTGACGATATTTATCTATGAAAAAAAGAGGAAGGGAAACCAAACCAATCAATATCAAGGCTAAAACAAGGATAATATTATTTTTTGGCAATTCCACGAACAATCCTATTAACCAGCATATTAATAGCAGACCCCCGGTTATTCCCGAGATGTAAATTATTTTCTTCATTCTGAATGATTAGTAATTGATATGGTATTCTAAATTTTTAGGAATATCCAGGTAAATGGAGTCAAGTTTGCTTCTGTTATCCATAATAACACGGTTCGCTTGCAGCGAATCTTTTCCAACCAGGTATATCAGATAGCCTTTGTAAGCATAAGATGGCCATGAGTTAGTAAAAGTACTGTCGCCGGATAACTTCATCGGGACAGTTATTTTATATTCCGGGAACCTGTTATAATACATATACAGATATACGGTGTGCTGCTCAGGTAAATTCTCAGGGATAACCTTAACGGTCATTGTATGCATTTTCGGGCTGCCACCAGGCAATTTCTGGCGAAAACCAGAATGTATAAATACAATCATAAAAGAGCCCATTACCATTGCTACAATCAGGGAGTTATTCATATACCTTTTAATTAAAAGAAAAATAAGCAGTAAAATATCCAGCACAAGGATTATCGTAATCAGGTAAAAAATATAACCGCTTACCAGGGAATATAGCGGGAATGTTAAGACAGATAATCCGGATAAAAAAAGATTAAATCCGGCAATCCGGGTAAACCTTAGGTTTTTTCTAACAGCAACAGGATCAATTGAGGTCCTGTACTCCCGGGAATAGTATAAAAAGCATACTATTGAGAGGAAAAACCATGCGAAAACAGTGAAGTCAACCCCATGTCCGGATGTTTCAATACCAAAATTCCGGTTCAGAAATATGAGGATTATTCCTGTGATGGTCCCGACAAATCCAAGGAACATAAGAACAGAGTAGAGAATATTTATCGTCTCATACCTCCTTTCCCTGAAAAAATCAACAGCAAGTTTCAGATATACTGTACTCAGGATGATAAAAGAGACCAGGCCCATCCAGTTTGCAGTCCCTTGAATGTTTATTATCCAGCTGATAATAAAGAATAAAGCAGCCAGGTACAAAATTTTCTTAATGATTATATATTTATGATTTAATAAATAAAGAGTCTCCTGCTGGGCATTCTTTAACTGGCTATCACCAATTTCTGAAGAAACCATCTTATAAGCATCTTCAAATGATTTGCCCTTGTACATCAGGTTTTCCACATCACAGCAGATATGATCGACATACTCGTTAAAGAGGAATGACCTTGATAAAGATTTTTTTATGAGATCATTTTTGATAAATTCGATTTGTTCTTTTGTTAATCCAGGCATGATTTATAGTATTGTACTAAATTATTGTGACGTTCAATTACTTTGTTTTTCCTTACCGTCCAACCGGTTTGAACAGGTGCTCCATCGTTTTCAGAAATTCATGAAATTCTTCCACTTTCCTGGCTGATTCTTTTTTACCATCTGTGGTAAGTGCATAATATTTCCTGATCCTGTTACTGACATTCTCAGTTTCTGTAACAACATAACCATCCGCTTCCAGTTTATGTAAAACAGGATATAATGCGGCAAATGTGAGGTTGATTTTTCCTCCGGTTAATTCAGAAACTTCCCGGGTTATCTCATAACCATACATTCGTTCATGTTGAAGCAAAAGCCTTAAAATGATTGAACGAAGCGTTCCTTTTATTAATTCTTTTGATATCATAGTACAAATATATACAAAAATATTATATATACAAGAAAATTATATATATAATATTATTGTATACTAAAATAAAAACAATTAATCAGGAAAGCTGTGAACAGGCAGGTTGCAATGGTCGCACGCTTCATTGTTGTGAGTGCAAATTCCGGCTTGTTTCGGAATGAATTACTTAGTTTGACCGGATTTTGCAATTAGGAATCGTTATTCCTAATGAAATTTGGAAACCTCTGTTTTCATATTCATTCTCTTTCTTATCAAAACTTATGGGGATATCTATACCACCAACATCCATTATTACGGTTCCGGTTTTCTGCATATTGGTAAGACCAATATTATACCTGCAATCAATAAATAAATTTATAGAATTGATGGGAACTTCAAGTCCTCCACCGAAACTTACACCAAACTCAAAGTTTTCCGTTACATCCGTCATGTCCACGGTAGTTTCAAGACCGGGGAAATTTACATCTAATTTAGTATTTGCGTGATAACCAAAAGTCATTCCGGTTAATAAGTATGGGGTAATTTCCTCTAAAAATGAGTATTTAAATAAAACCGGTAATTCAAGATAGCTTGATTTTAAATGGGCTTCGGGTTCTTCCATCGGATCTTCTCCCTCCATTAATTTTGTACCTTTTTTTAAGTACATTGGTTTAACTTTAACCGATAAATTATGAATAATAGGGAATTCGGCTGTAAGTCCAAATGCAGGAGATATATTAGTTTTTTTATCCTGTTTGCTGCTAGATTTTATATCCGCTAAATTAATTCCGCCCAAAACACCTATCCTGATTTTTGACCTTGTTTGAGCATTGTTTTGAGCACTTATTGAAAGTGTAAACAAAACAAGGATCGTAATTATTGGAAATATATTTTTATTCATTTTACATACTTTCTTTAATTAATGATTAATTTAAAATTGAATTGATAATTAATATGGTGGGTATTTGAATGTCTGCTTCATCCGGATTATTCCAGGATAAAAAGACAATCATCAAATCTAAATCCGGTATAATAGATACAGATTGCCCACCAAATCCTGATGAAAAGAAATAATTAATAATATTGCCATCTATGTTTAAGTGACCTATGCGCCATAAGTATCCATGTTGTATATTTTGATCTATATTTATTCTGGGTATTAATGATTCTTCTATCCAGTACTCAGCTATAACCTGGGTATTCTTCCATTTACCTTTATTCAGGTATAAAAAACCATATTTGGCGACATCCCTGGCTTTCATCATTAAGCCTCCGTGCGTGGCACCAGTACAAGGAAAGCCTTGATTGTCGGTATTCCAAAAATAATCCGTGATGCCAAGTAGTTGAAATAAACATTGTTCGGCAAATTCATTTGCCAAAAGGCCGGTTGATTCCTTCAAAACTGATGACAAAAGATGCACTGATCCGGTATTATAATTATATATTTCTCCTGGATTATGACTTAGTGGCCTTTGCAATACAAACTCCATCCAATCATCGGTTTGAAACATTTGGTACTCACTGTTTCTGGGATCAGTATAGGGATAAGTTTTTTCATCCCAGTCAAACCCTGTTGTTAAAGTAAGGATGTGCTTAAGTAGCAATTTTTGTTTTATTGAGTCTGTAATATTGTATTGTGGGAAAAAAGATAAAACCGAGTCTTCAACACCTTGTAAAAATCCCTTGTTAATAGCAATGCCTATTAGCGAGGATGATACGCTTTTAGTTATGGAAAATATATGCTGTAGATCATCACTGTTGTAATCCTTAAAGTACTCTTCGAATACCAGGAATCCATTTCTGACAATTAACATGCTATGAATTCCTTTGTATTGATTGTTTATTATATTTTCTGTTAATTCTTCTATTACAGAAACATTCATCCCCACTTCAGATAAAGATGATACTTCCCAACCATCATTAGTTTGTTCTGGTATTTGATACTTATAATGATTATTTGCAGGAGGTACATCTTTTTCACAACGGAGGATAAACAGTAATGAGAATGAAATAAACACATATATAAAGTTTATTTGTATAGTGTAAACTTTCATTGATTAAGTAGTTTAGAAAACTTACAAGATTATCTAACCCATTAATTTAGACCAAATAACATTCCAAGTAAATTAATCTGTTGTTGATTAGGCACTTATCAATTATCCGGGAGTTCAATGATTACACGATTTCGTACAGTTAATGTTCAGAAAATGAACATTAAAATACTTTGTCAAATTGTAGTAAGCGAAGGTATGAAAGAATTCTCCGATTTTTGATTTCTGTATACAGAGGACGAGTAAGACAAATTTCCTTACATAATCAATTTGTATCCTGTCCCATGGATATTCATGATTTCAATGGAGGGATCTTCTTTGAGGTATTTTCTGAGTTTGGTAATATAAACATCCATACTTCTTGCATTGAAATAGTTATCATCGATCCAGATTGTTTTAAGGGCGAAGTTTCTTTCTAGGACCTGGTTTGCATTGTTGCAGAGTAGTTTCAACAGTTCGCTTTCTTTAGTGGTTAGTTTTTGTTCCTTGTCACCGAATATAAGGAGGTGTTTGCGTGTATCGAAGCGATATTTGCCAATATTATAAATTGTTTCCTTAATATCGACCAATCCTTTTGTTCTGCGGAGTATTGCCTGAATCCTGTAAAGCAATTCTTCCATACTGAATGGTTTGGTGATATAATCATCTGCTCCGATAGAAAATCCTTCAAGGACATCTTCTTTCATCGATTTTGCAGTAAGAAAGATAATCGGTATATCACGGTTGAGCATCCGCATTTCTTTAGCCAGGGTAAGTCCGTCTTTGACAGGCATCATAATATCGAGGACGCAGATATCATATTTGTTTTTTTCGAAACTTTCAAATGCTTTTTCGCCGTCGCTGACCCAGTGTGCATCGTATGATTTTGCCTGCAGGTATTCCCTGAGGAGAGAGCCAAGATTTTCATCATCTTCAGCGAGCAACACTTTTATTTTTTTCTCACTCATGATCCCGGTTTTTTTTTGAATTGCTGTTACAGGGAAGGCCTATTTCAAACTCTGTACCTTTATTCAGTTCACTTCTGATCCTGATATCTCCGCCATGTGCATCAATGATTTTCTTCACATAACTTAGTCCAAGTCCGAATCCTTTGACATTATGAATATTTCCTGTTGGGACGCGATAAAATTTTTCAAATATCTTTTTCTGATCCTCTTTGCTTATCCCGATACCATTATCCTTTATCTGGATCAACAGTCTACCATTTTTGTATTCGGTACTGACGTAAATTTCAGGATTTTCTTTTGAATATTTTATGGCATTATCGATCAGGTTTGAAATAACATTGGTGAAATGAACGGTATCCAGCATTATTAAAGGATTTGAGGCATCCAGTTTTTCGTGAATCTGTCCCCCATTTTTATCCATTTGAATACTGAAATTATTGACAACTCCCTGGATGAGGTCATGTACGTCAACCTGTCTGAATTTGAGTTTTATTTTTCCCCTGTCAAAAATTGCCATCTGAAGCACTTTTTCGACCTGGTATTCCAGTCTTTTACATTCATCTGCGATAACCCTGGAGATATAACCAAGGTTCTTTGATTTTGCAGGAATACTTTTATCGTTGAGCATCTGGGAGGCAAGTGAGATGGTTGATATGGGTGTTTTTAACTCATGCGTCATGTTATTGATAAAGTCATTTTTAATCTCCGACAGCCGTTTTTGTTTAAAAATAATATAAAAGGTTGTAACAAAGCTCAGGATAATGATTATAGTCAGAATCATTGATGAGATGGCCATAAAACCGAGCGATTGAATGATAAAACTTTTCTTTCCCGGGAAATAAATTGAAAGGTAATCAGGCTGGTTAAAAATATCTCGAGGGAAAAGTTCGGTGGTGAAATAATCAATATTGTTATCCAGGCGAAACTGGTCTGTTTTCATTGCAATATCCCCGGGATCTTTATATACGGCGTATTCGTAATTCAGGTCGATACCACTGTTTTGCATTTCGTTAGCAATGATCCATCTCAATATTTCAGGATTTATTCTTTCTTCGAGAGCCATCTCAGGAGTCATCATTCTGGAGATAACATTATCAATAAAGAATTGTTGATCAACAAGTTCCTCTTGAATTTTCTTACGGATCTTTGTTGGTGAGATCCATGTAATTGTCTGAATTCCTGAGGAATCAATAATTATTCTTGGTTTATCTTCAAGAAGAAGTGAATCATCAGCGATCACGGCAATATCTTTGTGATTGCCTGTGGATGTTGAACGTTGATAGATATGAACACCCTGGTTAATGGTTTTCTCCTGGCCATCCTCTTTCCCCTGGCGGAAAGTGTATTCATGAAGATATTCTGATGCACTTACCTCAACACGAATATTGGCATATTCTTCCCAATGGTCACTGGTATCAATGGGCTCAATCTCATTGATAATATGATAAACAGTTTCCTGCTGCTGGACTTCTGAAACAATATTTGAAAGGACCCTGTTAACAATCTGGCTGAACTGTTTCTCCTTTACATCGATTGCATTATCGATCCAGTATATCTGAACAATGATCAGTCCTATCATTGCACAGGACATGAATACAACTATGATCCATAAAAACCTTCTGCTCATAATGATGCAAAGATAAGACGGATGTGCTCTGTTTCGCTGTTTTTTTAACAATCTTTAACATTCATTAAGGCTCCTTAACCTGATAAGTCACTAGTTTTACCTCAGAAAATTGCACTAAACAAACCTTAATGAATTAACCATGAAAAATCGCCTGTTTTTGCCAGCCCTGGTGGGCCTGGCTGTTTTAATTCTGCAACCCGCTATGGTCCTTGCCCAGGAAACAAAAACCGGTAAGGTAACCGTCACTGTAACCGAAAATGATAAAGTAATCATAGATACCACATTTGAGCTCGGGGAAGGTCAGGATCCCGAAACTGTTAAGAAAATTATTTCAAAGATTCTTGGAGATGATGCTGAATATATTTCAGAAAGCAAGGGACATAAAACAATGGTATGGGTATCCTCAGATGATGAAGAACATGCCTGGCATGCAGAGGAATTTCATATTGATTTTGATTCCATCAAAGGAGAGGGAGAGAATGTAATGATATTTAAAAGTGACAGCAATAACATGCATAAAGTGATTGTAAAGAAACATAAAGGAGACGGGGAAGATGTAATTGTTATGAGCAGTAAAACCATTCATGTATCAACCGAGGATGGGAAAAATTACAGTACCATCATTATTACGGATTCCGGTGATGAGGGCTCTGAAGTTAAAGAAAAAAAGGTTAAGGTATTTGTTGAAGATAATGATGATATACATATTATCAATGAAGATGATCTTGAATGGATTGAGGAAGATGATGAAAATGTTAATGTGTATGTGATTAAAAAGGATGATGGTACACAGGTAATAAAAAAAGTGAAAGTAGAGGTGAAAGAAGTTGATGAAGAAGAAGCACCTGTTCCTGTGAAAGAAAAAAAGAAGAAGTAGTAATCAAGTCTTTTCATAGGTATAATAACCCCCGTAGATTTTATATTCTGCGGGGGTTTTTGTTTTCAGGAGTATATTGGTATGTAAAGGTATTGGGTTTGATATAAATATACAATATTCCAGTTTTCAATATTCAAATATTCCATCATTCCATTATTCCAATTCCCCTCCAGACTCAATACCCACCATTCACTAACAGACTAATATACCAGTAAACTAATATACCATCATTCCATTATTCCAATTTCCCTCCAGACCCAATACCCACCACTCACTAACAGACTAATATACCAGTAAACTAATATACCATCATTTCATTATTCCAATTTCCCTCCAGATCCAATACCCACCACTCACTAACAGACTAATATACCAGTAAACTAATATACCATCATTCCATTATTCCAGTATTTCAATAATCCAATATTCCGTTTATTATATATACCTTTAGGATATAAAAGTTATGCAAAGGAAGGAACTATGTCGAAACACATTGGTATTGTTGCGTGCAGTTCAGAGGGGGCATTACTATGTTACCAGAGCATCTGCAGGGAAGCTGTTTCATTAATGGGACGGCATAATCATCCTGAGATAAGCATGCACAATAATTCACTTGCGGAATATATGAATTTTGTATATGAGGATAACTGGGAAGGTGTTGCGGGATTGATGATATCCTCAGCGAATAAACTAAAAAAATGCGGAGCATCATTTCTCATATGTCCTGATAATACGATTCATGAAGCATTTCCTTATATCAGGGAAGAAGTGGATTTGCCATGGTTGCATATTGCTGATGAGGTTGCAAAAACAGCCGTAATGAATGGTTTTAAAAAAATCCTGGTTTTAGGTACGAAATACCTGATGACAGGCCCGGTCTATACTGAAATATTAAAAAAGTATAATATTCAGCACACCATACCTGACGACCTTTGCCGAAAGCAAATTGACAGGATTATATTTGATGAACTTGTCTATGGGGTAATTAATCCTGAATCAAGAAATTTTTTAGTTAAGTTAATAGGTAACTTTATGGCGAAAGGATGTGATGCAGTAGTACTGGGATGTACAGAAATTCCATTGATTGTATTACCGGATCATTCCCCGTTACCCGTCCTTGATTCAACGCGTATTCTTGCAAGGGCAGCATTGCGGGAGGCCGTTGGATAACCGTAGGATTAATAATGCAGCCGGTTCACTATAAAGTGACAACTGAATTAAAAACTGAACTAACTACTGAAGGGCTACTGAACCGACCACAGAAGAACGGGTATAAATGGCTAAATTGTTAGATGGCTAAATTTTTGAATGGTTGACAGATCTATTTCTACATAATAACTATTGTTACAAATCAACAATTTAACAATTTGACAATGGAACAATTCATTTGGAAGCACAACTGAATTATCTATTAAACAACAACTGATTAAATAACTGAACAAACTATTAAAAAATGGACTATCCTGAATATTTCGCCCGGTTCTATGATATCATATATAACAGTATGAGATCTGAAGTGGATACGGATTTTTATTTAAAAAAAATATCCGAGACCAGTGGGCGGGTTCTTGAAATCGGAGTTGGGACAGGCCGCTTTTTCGCTGCAGCGTTGAAGAAAGGTGCAGATATTTATGGTATTGATATCAGTAAAAGCATGATCAATATTCTTTTAAAGAAGATTGATCTTGAATACCATGGCAGAGTGAGTATGCAAAATGCTGTGGATTTTAGGTTTCCTTTCAGATTTAACATGATACTTGCCCCTTTCCGTGTCTTTTCTCACCTTCTGACTGTTCAGGAACAGTTGTCAGCGCTAAACAATATCTATGATCATCTGGAAGAAGGCGGGCACCTGATTTTTGATTTGTATGTGCCTGATCCTGCTTTGACAGCGTCAGGAATGAGCAATTATACTGATTTCTCTGGAGAATATGAGCCAGGCAAGAAATTCTCAAGGACAGTTGATATGAAAGCTGATATTGTGAATCAGATCAGTAATATTACCATGACATTCAGATGGGATGAGGATGAAGTGGCAAGAACTGAAAGCTGGAATTTCAAATTCAGGTTTTATTTCAGGTATGAACTGGAACACTTAATAGAGAGGTCGAAACTGGCATTGGATAACATTTATGGAAATTTTAACGGGGGTGAATTGACAGAAGGATCAAAGGAGTTTATCGTTGTTTGTTGCAGGTTGTAAACACAAATTGTTTTGCTTAATCCGTCAGAACAGTAATTTCTTCCTGGATTTTAATGTTTGGGCATTTATCTCAAAGGCAGTGGTGATAATGTTTATTTTTTTCAGTCTGTTGATCAGGCGGATCAGTAAGTTTTTATCTGCATCTCCTGTGATTTTCATAATATAATCGATATTTGACATTTCTTCCAGTAAAAAACCATCTTCACAGCGGTTGGATATTAGAAAATATTGGAGCAATGTTTCCTGATCTTTATACTGGTAAACTGAAAATTCCTGATCCTGTTCTATCCTTGGGTGATAGTACTTCAGGTTCTCAGATCGTTTGAGAGACATTCCAAGGTTGGTGTTTATAGCCCAGCATAACCTGTAATCATTTTCATGGGATGATATACCGACCAGAAGAAAACGGTAATCATCTTCAATGATCAATTTATGAATTTTTTTGGTCAATTTAACCGGTAATTTTTTCCAGGGCTTTTTCAGCAGCTTTTTGCTCGGCATCTTTTTTAGAATGTCCCTTTCCTTTACCCAATTCTTCATTCATCATGATTACCCGGGATACAAACATTTGCTCATTCTGGGATTCCTGGCCCTCTTCAGTTACGAATGAGATCTCTTTTTTATGTTTCTGGGCCCATTCAATGATCCGGCTTTTAAAATCAGATTCTTTCCTGGCCAGTTTATCCAGGTCGAGATGTTTTTCCAGGATTTTCCGTATCACAAATTTCCTGGTTTTATAATATCCTTTATCAAGATACACTGCTCCGATCAGAGCTTCAAAGGCATTCCCGTGGATATTTTCTTTATACTGGTTCTGGCGTGTATTTAAAATAAGAAGGGGTGACATACCAATTTTATATGCCAGTTTATTCAATTGTTTTCTTTTGACGATTTTGGATCTGAGCTGGGTAAGGAATCCCTCGTCATTATTTGGAAAGCGCTGGTAGAGATAATCCGCTATAATAGCACCGAGAACGGCATCACCCAGATATTCCAATCTTTCGTTGTTAATCGAGGAACCATCGGGAAGGGCTACGGAAGCCGATTTATGTGTGAGGGCAACCTCATATAGCCGGATATTTCCCGGGTAGAAACCGGTAATCATTCTGAGCTGGTTAAGGGTATTCCTTTTACCCTGGAAGGGCAATGGCAGAAATTGGATCAATTTACTGAACAATGGGATCAGGAAATTTCTTTAAAAATAACCGATGTATTATGTCCGCCGAAACCGAAAGTATTACTCAGGCCGGTACGGACTGATCGTTTTTGTGCTTTATTTGGTGTGATATTTAACTTTTCATCAATTTCAGGATCCTGTACTTTAAAATTTATTGTTGGTGGTATAATATCATTATTTATTGCGAGTATTGTTGCGATGGCTTCGATTGCACCGGCGGCACCCAGCAGATGACCTGTCATGGATTTTGTAGCACTGATATTCAGTTTATTTGCGTGTTCTCCAAAAACATCCCTGATGGCTATTGCTTCCGAGATATCTCCCCGGGGAGTGGCTGTGCCATGGACATTGATATAATCTATATCCTCCGGTTTCATGCCGGCATCACGAAGGGCATTTTCCATGACAATCCTGGCTCCGATTCCGCCAGGGTGAGGTGCTGTGAGGTGATGAGCATCAGCAGACATTCCTGCACCGGCTATCTCGGCATAGATTTTTGCTCCACGTCTTCTTGCGTGTTCATACTCTTCAATAATCAATCCTCCGCCTCCTTCGCCCATTACAAAGCCATCCCTGGTCTTATCAAAGGGGCGTGATGCGGTTTTATATTCTTCGTTATTTTGGGAAAGTGCCCGCATGGCATTAAAACCTCCGATGCCGGATTCAATGATCGCAGATTCGGAGCCACCTACAATAATGACGTCGGCCCATCCGATCCGGATATATGTCATCGCATCAATAATCGAATGGGAAGAGGAAGCACATGCAGATACGGTTGAGTAATTGGGACCACGGAAACCATATTTAATAGAAATATGTCCTGCTGCGATATCAGGAATCATTTTGGGTATAAAGAAGGGACTGAACCGGGGAATTCTTCCACCCTGAAAATAATCATCCAGCTCTTCCTGGAATGTTTTCAGTCCTCCCACTCCTGATGACCAGAGTACTCCTACCCTGTTAACATCCAGGTTTGCAGAAAGAAGATCGGCATCCGCAACTGCTTGTTCGGCAGTTACCAGAGCATAGAGGGTAAATAGATCAAGCGTTCTGATCTCTTTCCGGTCGAAATATTGGGTAGGATCGAAGTTTTTAACTTCGCATGCAAATTTCGTTTTGTGGTTAACAGGATCGAAATGAGTTATCCAGTCACAACCACTTACACCGTTTTTGAGACCCTCCCAATATTCTTTTATGTTATTGCCCAAAGGGGTGACAGCACCGAGTCCTGTCACAACGACCCGTCTGAATTCCATAATTGAGAGGATTAGAAGAAATTACTTTGCGTTTTCTTCAATATATTTGATAGCTTCACCTACAGTGCTAATACTTTCAGCCTGATCATCAGGAATTCCGATATTGAATTCCTTTTCAAATTCCATGATTAATTCAACCGTGTCGAGCGAGTCGGCTCCGAGATCATTGGTAAAACTGGATTCGGGGGTAACTTCGCTTTCATCGACACCTAATTTATCAACGATAATTGCTTTTACTCTGGATGCAATGTCAGACATAAGATTAAATTTTAATTTAACTTAAGGTATTAGAAAAATGTTGTGCAAAGAAATGGAATTCTGTTGTAAAAACAAATAAAATATATTTTTCTTCGCGTAAAAATAAAATTTTTTGCTTTCTTTTAATCAATTTTAAATAAATAATTGCTTTATACGGGCTTTATCATACATTATTAACCTATCAGTGGATGAAAAAAAGAAAGATAGCAATCTTTGCATCCGGATCCGGCACCAATGCTCAGAAGATCATTGAATATTTCGCCCATCATCCATCTATCGGAGTATCCATGATACTTTCGAATAAAAAAGATGCATATGTGCTGGTACGTGCGGAACAATTCAATATTCCTTCCATAGTCTTTGACAGGCAGACATTTACCGAATCTGATGATATTCTCAAGCTCCTGCAAAAAAATGAAATCGATTTTATTGTACTTGCAGGATTTTTATGGCTTGTCCCTGTTTACCTTATCAGGGCCTTTCCCAACAGGATTATCAACATTCACCCTGCTCTTTTACCAAAATATGGTGGTAAAGGTATGTATGGTATACATGTGCACGAGGCAGTACTGACCAGTGGTGATGAGGAATCAGGTATTTCGATCCATTATGTCAATGAGGCTTATGATGAAGGTGCGATTATTTTCCAGGCAAAATGTGAGGTATTGCCCGATGACACCCCTGAAT
>LJUQ01000124.1 GCA_001304505.1 Bacteroides sp. SM23_62_1 | reverse complement strand
AACCCGGTTGCCAACCGGGGCAATATAGTGTGCCATAGTCAAACCCGCCTGCTCCGAGGTAGATCGGGGGTTTCCAACCGGGGTATGTTTATTATTTTATTCGCCTGTAAGCATCTTGCAAATCTTCCTTAATATCATCGATATGTTCTGTGCCAACGGATAGCCTGAGCATGCCCGGTTCTATACCCGAGGCCATCTGTTCTTCCTTAGAAAGCTGTTCGTGAGTTGTCGATCCGGGATGGATGATAAGTGTTTTAGCATCTCCGATGTTGGCAAGATGACTGATCAGTTCCACATTGTTTACGAATTGTTCTGCAACTTTATCTCCACCTTTTATATTG
Source organism: Bacteroides sp. SM23_62_1 (assembly GCA_001304505.1). Classification (GTDB taxonomy): domain Bacteria; phylum Bacteroidota; class Bacteroidia; order Bacteroidales; family SM23-62; genus LJUQ01. Next base: position 14,357 of record LJUQ01000124.1, on the reverse strand, counting down.
AAAGTTAAAACACCTCCAAATCCGTTCTTCAGGTACTTTTTGGCCAGTGTATGGTATGGATTATCCGGAAGCCCCGGATAGTTCACTTTTTCCACCCAATCCTGTTGCTGAAGCCAGGAGGCCAGCTCGAGGGCATTATCTACGTGCCTCTGAACCCGCAGGGATAAAGTTTCAAGTCCCTGAAGAAAAAGGAAAGCATTGAACGGGCTCATCGCATTGCCATAATCCCTTAATCCCTCGACTCTTGCTCTGATAATAAAGGCAATATTGCCAGATGGTGATCCTTCACCGAAAGTTTCCCAAAACTTCAGTCCGTGATATCCCTCCGATGGTTCTGTAAACTGTGGGAATTTGCCGTTAGCCCAGTTGAAATTGCCGGCATCAACAATGACACCACCAATACTAGTTCCATGCCCCCCGATCCATTTTGTAGCCGACTCTACAACCACATTTGCACCATGGTCAATTGGCCTGCATAGATATCCGGCTGTACCGAATGTATTGTCAACTATAAGGGGAATCCCATGACTCTGTGCTATTTTCGAGAGAGCATCGAAATCAGGAATATTGAACTTCGGATTGCCTATACTCTCAACATAAATAGCTTTTGTATCGTCGTCGATTTGTTTGTTAAAATCCTCCGGATTATCTCCTTCGACAAATTTCACATTGATTCCAAGCCTTTTGAACTGTACCTTGAACTGGTTGTATGTTCCACCATAAAGATAGGAAGTGGAAACCAGGTTATTCCCGCTTTCAAGGATATTTGTCAGGGCAAGGAACTGCGCCGATTGTCCTGATGAAGTAGCAAGGGCGGCCACACCTCCTTCGAGCGCAGCTATCCTCTTTTCGAAAACATCTGTTGTCGGATTCTGAATGCGGGTATAAATATTCCCGAATTCCTTTAAGGCGAATAAATCGGCCGCATGCCTGGAATCCCTGAATACATATGAACTTGTCTGGTAAATAGGGACTGCCCTTGCAAGAGTTGTTGGATCTGCAGACTGTCCTGCATGTAGCTGAAGGGTTTCAAAACGGTATTGCTTTTTCATATTCACAATTAATTTATATTCACCAAATCATTGGTCAGGAATTGGCACCTTTTCCCTGCCAGGGCAGGTTGCCAGAGGGTCATAAAGCCTGTTCTCTCGCCTCTTCTCTATAAATCAATTAAAACAACGTGTAGTAATTGAAGTTAAACGTGTTGCAAATAAAGGTATAAAAAACAGAAATAACAAATGTTAAAGGAAAAAGTATAAAGTTCGTGAGACTTGAATTTTGCTACCCGGAGGTGCAGCAAAATTCATAGTCGAACAATCCCGCCCGTTCCGATGAACATCGGGAATGACAATCGGGAGAATAAGTAAAAAGTCCTGCAGAATATCATTCTGACAGTGACATTGCTATGGTATCAACCGGTAACCCCGGTTGTTAACCGGGGCATTTTGGTACCCGGTTCCTGGTGGGTGTGGGTATCGTGATTCACGGGGATATCACTTTTCCCAGAGCTTCGTTTTAATTCTTTCGGTTTTCCTATTTAGGTTTTCTCCTTTCGATTCTATTCCGATCTTTGAGGTTTCGATTTTCGATTTTAAGTTCCTGGTCCGTGTGAGTTAAGTTTACCGGTGTCAGGTATAAAGTTATTTTAATCACCTGACGCCTGGGATATCGTTTGTCCGAAGAAGATTGCATTCATAAATAATTTATTGGTTCCAAACCAGAAAGCACGGAAGTTTGGATTTTCAATAAATGATATAATCCTGCCGGTTCCGGTGGAGGTAACAATAACGACAGCTGAATTGCCGATCATGCCATAGTTTTTATCATTGACAAAACCGCTTAAAAGGGGATCGGATGTGTAATATACCGGTGTTGCATAAGGATTCTTTGCTTTTCCGATAAAAAAAGTGTTATTCTTCATAACAGGGATGAATGATTCGCTTATTCCATAGCCTATTGGATGTGATTTATCCAGGTTGGCTTTGAATATAGAACCAGGTATTTCCATTGCACCTCTTTCACGCTGGAGTTCACTGTACAATTTTATTTCCGATGTATCCTTAGCTATTGTATTGAATTTCAGGCTGATAAATTCATTATCGCTCAACCATTTATTCGCCCGGGAGATGGCAATCAGCGTACCGCCTTTTTCAAGCCATTTTTTTATTTCATCCTTGCCTTTGTTACTGATATCATTAAAATTACCACCGGGCATAATCAGAACATTATAATCTTCTAACCGGATACTACCAAATTGTTCCTGTTCAATAAGGGTGACCGGTACAGCGAACCTTGTGTCAAGTAAATGCCAGACCTCACCTGCTTCCAGACTGCTTACACCATTACCGGATAGCAAAAGGATAGCCGGTTTTTTTAAACTGATAAATCTTGAGCTGCCCAGATCTATACCGGATAATGTATGGGAGGTCTCAACAGCGTAGAATGAGATCCCTTCCTTTGTTGAAAGCCCATTGATCAGATAATAAATTTCATCAGCACCCGCTTTTTGTCCGTGGACAGGTATAAAAATGGTACCATTACCAAATTGCATTTGCACATCCGTTATATTACAGGTAAATGGTTCAGCAGCCACTTTGGCAATCAGCCCTTCAGCCTGCAGTTGATATAACACTTTTGGTGAATAATAGTCGTTCCAGGGCAACAGGTATCCGATATTACTTTTTTCACCTTGGAGGAAGCCTGCTTTTTCAGGGATCTGATATAATTCTTCCCCTTTGATATCTTCAAGTGTTTTTTGTATGGTTAAGCCTTGATAATGTATATTAAATGCATATGGCAGTGTCCATGCAGAAATATCATAGAAGAGGCTGTCAGAGAAATTTTTATAAGATTTAAAAAAACTTTCGATCATCCGGAATTGTGGTTGGTTCAGGGGAACAATATAAGAAGATGATGCATTGAATTTTATGCCCTCTCCCGTATAATCTTTTTTAAGATGGTAAACGCGGATCCTGTGTTTCATGAGAATATCGATAAAATGATTCATCCTGGAGGGATCATCCGGTTCGGTGAAGATATAGGCTTTTGTGGTATTTTGATTGGCAAGAGTTATTGCCTCCTGATAAAAAGAACGTTGATGTTCAAGAAGTTCTATTCGAAGGTTAAAGGAAGCTTCCAGGGTGGATAATGAAACGGCTACCTGGTTCCGGATTGCAAATGGGAAAGTCAGCACTCCATTATCTGTTTCCCTGACAAATCCTCGTGTTCCCGCTTGCTCAAAGAGAATTCCGATGCCGCCGTTCACATCGGGATAGGACGATCCTTTGCCGAAATAGAAGTCATCAAATACTTCTTCGGAGAAATAAAGTGAGCCAATATTGTCAAGTGCTCTGCTGTGGTATTTCCCGATTAGGCCGGTAAGTTCATCGGTTCGTGGTGGAATCAATGGATTTGTGCGGGAAGGCATTCCGGGTTGATAGAAGAAAGATGCATCTGATCCCATTTCATGATGATCGGTCTGAACATTTGGCATCCATTGTTGAAAGACATCCACTCTTCCCCTGGTTTCAGGCTGCTGAACCAATATCCAGTCACGGTTCAGGTCAAACCAGTAATGGTTGGTTCTTCCTCCGGGCCAGGCTTCCCGGAATCCCCGGCTGACATCATTATCCATGGGCACCATGCTTTTATGTGTGTTCACCCAGCTGGCATGACGGTTGAATCCATCAGGATTAAGACAGGGATCAAGCAGTATGACCATGTGGTCAAGATAGTCTGTAATAGTTTCATCAAGGGAGGCAGCAAGATAATATGCTACTAAAAGGGAGGCATTTGAAGCACTTGATTCATTACCATGAACACTGTAACCCATCCTGATGACGAGCGGTATTTCAGTTATATCCACAGAGGTGGAGATTACCGGATCACTCAGCTTAAGATGTACTGTCCTGATCTGTTCCAGCCTCGAATGATTTTCCGGGGAGGTGATGATCAGGTGAAATAATGGCCTGTTTTCAAATGAACGGGCATATTCTTCCAAAATGACACGATCGGATGATTCTGCCAGGGCTGACATATAATAAACAAGTTTATCATGTGTCACATGCCACTCTCCGATGTCATAACCGATTATCCGCGCAGGTTCCGGAATATCCGGATCATAATTGCCTGGTGGCAGATAATACTGCAGGTCGGTTTGAGAAAAAAGTCTGAATGTCAGGATGGTGATCAGTAGAAATAGAAACAGATTTTTCATCGGGAGAAGTTAAAGGGTATATTAAATATTTAAGTATTTGTCGTCTAAATTGTGAGATCAAATTTAAGATTTATTAAAGATTATCCGGAAGTTTGATGGATTGAATGTAGAAATGTGCTGAATGTGGGTGTGTATCCCAAATCAATTTTAATGTGTTGGATGAGGAATTATAAATTATTCCTCGCAGATTCCGCTCTCACACTCACACCCAAACACACAAATATACCAATCTACCAATAAACCAATTTATTCTTCTTCCTTAGCCTTCTTATAGCTTTATCCTGATCCCGGGTCCCAGAAGCAGGAAGAATTTTGTATCCTTCAACAGGTATCCTCCGCCGAAATAGAGGGGAAAAGTAAGCCTGGTATCTTTCGTGGTAGGGTAGAGGCTGCCAAGGATAACCACACCTATATCCCTGTCTTCACCTGTATCGCTGAAGTTGAAAGTATTCAGGGCGAGGAAACCTGCCCCGATCTTATAGGGCCTGACAGTATTTATTTTTTCAGGGTGATAAAAGGTAAACTGGGCAATCATCGCAATGCTGATGCCGGTCAACTGACCGAACCGATCGTCCTCTGAATCCGGATCAGGTTTGGAGACAGTGATCAGACCTGCCGGAAAAGATACCTCAATATCGAAAGAATAATCTTTCCTGAGTATCAGGTCGAATTCCTTTGAAAATCCAGCACCTGAATATTTGCTATTGTTGTGCCTGATTTTAATATTGATCCTTGACCAGAGATCCAGTGTGTGGGTTTTTCTTCTGATAAACTGGTTCAGGTTGAAATAATCCATTTCGCAATCCCTCTTTGGATAATGCTCATACCGTGGGGAATTAATATCGGGACAGATAACAATATTATCCAGTGTTCTTATTTCCAGGATCTCATTCTTTCCTCCATAAATCGTTATTTCCATTTGAAGGTATTGTTTCCCGTACATCTTCACCTCTGAGTCCAGCATTGTTTTGTCAGCGCTGAAAATAACATCACTGATTGTTTTATCAACCAGTATGGTGGAGGGAAGCCCGGAGACCTGGTGTTTATTTCCGTCATAATTCACATACAGAAAGTCAAACGGCCTTGGTTCCTGGTACTCCTTCACATTCAGTGCACGCCCGGTGTTGTTAGTCCAGTTATACAGGTTCAGGCTTTTTTTTGTAACATCCATCGGAACCCTGAATTTATAGATTGCAAGATTCTCACTCCTGATGGTTGTGTCTGTAGAGATATCAATAAGATCTTCAAACGTAAACCGTGCTTTATGTAAGCCCTGGCCTTCGATAGTCAGGTCAATTACCTCACCGGGGTAAACATCAAGATTTTGAGTCCAGCTGCCATCCCTCAGGATCGAGATCCTGTCAATCCGAGTTTTGGGAGTAATATTGAAATTGGTTATAAAAATTGCCTGGTCACCATCCTTGATAAACAGGTAACCCTCAGATTCCCTGTGGTAGTTATAAACCCTGAGTATACAGAGAACCCTGTTGTTCGTAAGAAGGTTACGGGTAAATAATTCCGCAATCAGCGCTCCACCCGGCTGTTCCTGATCCTCAATACGATAAGTTCTTCCTATTCGCAACAGGCGGCTGTTTTCCAGCTGTACTTCAATGCCCTGCCGGCCGGTGGAATCATCCAGGGTTACTTCACGCTTATCAATACCCAGGTATTGCAGACGGCTCTGCTTAATACTGAAAGTATATTGAACAGGAGGCAAATCATAAACCGGGGCACCAGACTTATTTAAATGGGGCGATTTTGTCTGCAACGGGACAGAGATAGTGTTCTGACCGGTAGTATTTGGAACAAGATGAAGACGCAGCTGGTTGAAAGTCTTTGAAAGACGGTAATTGAATCCCTCACTTTCCTGCCAGTCGTTATTGAACATCACATTATCAATGTTGTTGGTAATCAGTTCAAAAATTTTTTCTTCCCCGATATATAATTCATCGCTAAGAGGATAGAGTTTTACGAATGTGTTATGATATGGCAACAGGTTCAGGTCAGTAATTTCTGCTTTTTCCTGTCCGGATTCTTTTATTGCGAATGTATATTTCAGGAAATTAGAAGTATTCAGGTCATGAAATGCAACCTTAAACCTGAAATATTCCCCGTTAATGCTGATAAGTGAATCAATGATATCAAAATCACCCGAATGCATCAGTGCTAAACTGTCAATCAATCCAGGTTCATACGGGTATAATCTGGCCTCACAGACTGCTTCTTCATCAATATATTCGAAAGCAAGGTATTCCTTACCCTGGAATTTCATTGTGTTTCCGGTGAATGAATACAGGCTGGTATCTGTCTGTATCTCAACCTCCCTGAAGAATTTCTTTATTTCCTGAGATTTTGACCGGAACGTGGATGAAAGAAATATCAAAAAAAATATGATTATGAATCTGCTTTGCATAATAACCATTATTGTCACAAGTTGCAAAAATAATGGAATGAGGGATGAAATAAAAACAGGTGGGAGAAAAATAAATAAGTTGTCTCAATGGTAGCAATGGTCTCAATGGTAGCAATGGTCTCAATGGTAGCAATGGTCTCAATGGTAAAAGTAATTACAATTGCCGCACTGGTCACAATTGTCACAATATGTGTGAGTGAGAGTGAGTGATAACTTATCCGGTGACTCGCAGTCATCGGATGCGTATAAAAACCGTAGAACAAAACATGTCATCCCGAGGGAACGAAGTGACCGAGGGACCTCTTAATCCCATGTAGCCAATCAGGATAGAGGTTAAAACATTTATAAGGAATACGGTGGAAAGAAATAATTAAAAATTATAATAAACGATTAGTATTGATACGACGAGGTTCCTCGGTCGCTTTGCTCCCTCGGAATGACCTGATTCAAAAGACAGATAGTAGTTTAAATTACAATTGAATAAAAGGTGCTTTTACTCATCTGTTTATGCAGAATAACTAATGCAGCAGATTAACAATTTAACAATTTGACAATGTAAAAATTCATTTGGAATCACAATTGAATCACTACTGAATCGTCATCTATTAAGCCATTGAATGATGCAGGCATAGTAATCAAATACCCATGAATATGATATATATCAATCCGCATGATTACAGGTTTTATTATCTTTGTTTAGATGAATGTCATTTTGCTAAATGCTTGTAAAAGAAATAGTTAATCCGAAAAGTATCATTGTTGTCGGAGGTTCGAACAGCCTTCAAAAACCTGGTGGTAAAGTACTCTGGAATATTCGAAACGGAACGTTCAGGGGCGGCCTTTACGTATTGAATCCAAAAGAAACCGAGGTTCAGGGATTACGTTCATATCAGCACATTGAAGATCTCCCGGAGACTGATCTTGCTGTACTTGCCATTCCTGCCCGGCAATGCCTAGAAACTGTAAAAAAACTTGCTGAACAGAAAGGTGTTAAGGGATTTATTATTCTATCAGCAGGATTTGCTGAGGAAGGGGAGGAGGGAGCGAAGCTTGAAAAGGAAATAGCCGGGATTATTGAGAAAACAAGAGGTTCTCTTATCGGGCCTAATTGTATCGGTGTGATCAATCCATGCTACCAGGCCGTATTTACAACACCTGTTCCTAAGCTGGACCCTTTGGGCTGTGATTTCATTTCGGGATCAGGAGCAACTGCCGTATTTATTATGGAAGCCGGTATACCCCGTGGGTTGACTTTCTCCAGTGTATATTCAGTAGGTAACAGTGCACAGACAGGGATTGAGGAAGTACTGGAGTATATGGATCATAATTTTAATCCTGAAACCAGTTCCAGGATCAAGTTATTGTATATCGAACATATTGAAAAACCTGGCAAATTACTCGAACATGCTTCTTCCCTGATCCGCAAAGGGTCCAGGATTGCAGCTATCAAGGCTGGAACAACAGAAGCAGGAAGCCGGGCAGCATCATCGCATACCGGTGCCCTGGCCAGTCCGGATTCAGCAGTCGATGCCCTATTCCGTAAAGCCGGTATTGTAAGGTGCTTCAGCAAAGCAGAACTGGCAACCGTTGCATCAGTTTTTGCATACCACTATCCCAGGGCCGTTAACTTTGCTATCATTACACATGCGGGTGGACCTTCAATCATGCTTACCGACGTGCTTTCTGAAGGAGGAATAAACGTTCCGCCGATAGAGAATCCCAAAAGATATGAGCTTCTCGAAAAACTATATCCGGGCTCTTCCGTTGCCAACCCGATAGACTTTCTTGCAACAGGTAATGCCGAGCAACTTGGGTATATCATTGATTATTGCGATAAATATTTTCATGAGATAGAGGGAATGATTGTGATCTTTGGCAGCCCCGGACTGATATCCGTCAGTGATGTTTACTCCGTGATTGATGAAAAAATGCGGACGTGCAGGAAACCAATATTCCCCGTTCTGCCCTCGTTTATTAATGCAAAGGATGAAATCCAGGAATTTATTAACAGGGGCCGGATTAATTTCCCAGAAGAGGTGGAGCTTGGGAGGGCCCTTATAAAAATTTATCGTACACCACCACCTGCGCCTGAAATTATTGAAGTGCCTGATGTTGAGCGGGAGAAGATACGATGCATTATTGACCAGGCTGGAGATGGATTCCTGGAACCGGATAAGGTGGCATCCATGCTTGATGCCATTGGAATTACCAGGGTCGATGAAGCTATTGCCGGTTCACCCAATGAAGCTAAAGCATTTGCTGACAGAATCGGGTATCCGGTTGTGATGAAAATCATAGGCGTCCTTCATAAGTCGGATGTTGGAGGAGTGGTACTAAACATACAGGATGACAATCATCTTTCCGGAGAATACCAAAGACTGACATCCATACAGGGTGTAACCGGTATTTTGATTCAGCCTATGCTGAGAGGAATGGAGTTATTTGCGGGACTGAAATACCAGAAAAACTTCGGGTCATTAATTGTATGCGGACTTGGGGGCATTTTTGTCGAGGTTATGCGGGATGTTCAATACGGATTGGCACCATTATCCGGAGATGAAGCACTGACTATGATCAGGAACCTGAAGGGTTACCAGATCCTTGAAGGGACCAGAGGGCAGGAACCGGTCAGTGAAACACTTTTTGCTGAAATCCTTGTGAAATTATCAGCACTTGCAGAAACAGCACCGGAAATTAAGGAAATGGATATCAATCCGTTGATGGGAGTGGGAAACCGGATAATTGCTGTAGATACACGTATATGGATAGAGAAGAAGGCTAAGGAAGAAGAGTGAATTGGTTTATTGGTAGATTGGTATATTTGTGTGTTTGGGTGTGGGTGTGGGATAGGTTATCTCCTGAAGAAGATGGCTGAGATCACGGATAAGGAAAGGTAAATGTGCGAAAGTTACAAAATATGAAAGTTCTGCCGGTTTTTAAACGGCAGTTATCTCCATGAAGAACTGATAAAGAAAAAGGACTGTATCACAACTAATATTTCACGCAATGAACGTAAAGATAATATGAAGTGCACAAAAAATACATGTCAGCTAACCAATACTTTGCGGTTTTTGCGAATACTTTGCGTGCTCTGCGTGAAGCCTTATATTGATGTTGTAGCACAGCCCTTCTTGAGATGCAAAGTTGCATGTTATATGTTGCAGGTAATAATAATTCTGAGTTATATAGTGAGTAATATCACATAGAAAAATAATCTACGAATATGTTAAAAGATACACCTATCCCATATGAGATTGTCAGGGAAAAGATCAAGGAAACAGACATCCCGGAAATTGGCAGTGCCAGGATACGTGAGATTGTAAAGCTTGTAAATGATATTGAAGAAGCTACCGGCCTGAAATATATCCGTATGGAAATGGGTGTTCCGGGCCTTGAACCGGTGGCTGTTGCGACGGAAGCTGAAATAGAAGCCCTGAAGCGTGGAGTTGCTTCCAAATATGCCAACATTGAAGGTGTGCCTGAACTGAAAAAGGAGATATCCCGGTTCTGCAAGTTGTTTCTTGATATTCAGATAAGTCCAAGGTGTTGTCTGCCGACAGTAGGATCCATGCAAGGGAGCATGGCAGCTTTTATGGTAGCAAACAGGAATGATCATCTAAAAGAAGGAACACTCTTTATTGATCCCGGGTTCCCGGTACATAAACAGCAGTGCAGGGTGTTGGGACATGACTACCGTACTTTTGATGTTTATAATTACAGGGGAAAAAAACTGAAAGATAAGATGGAGGAGTACCTGAAAACAGGTATGGTGTCAAGTATTCTTTATTCAAATCCAAATAATCCATCATGGATATGTTTTAATGAGGAGGAACTGGGGATTATCGGTGACCTGGCAACAAAATATGATGCCGTTGTCATTGAGGATCTTGCTTATATAGGGATGGATTTCAGGAAGGATATCTCGGTTCCGGGACAGCCGCCGTTCCAGGCAACAGTTGCAAAATATACTGATAATTACCTGCTGCTGATATCGTGTTCAAAAACTTTCAGTTATGCCGGACAGCGAATTGGTATGATGATCATTTCTGAGAAGTTGTTTCACAGGAAATATCCTGATCTTCTCAGATACTATGCCTCGGATATGTTTGGGAATGCTATGATATTTGGCGCACTTTATGCCTTGTCGGCCGGTACCAGTCACTCGGCCCAGTTTGGCATTGCTGCCATCCTGAAAGCTGCCAATGATGGTAAGCTGAATATCGTGAATGAGGTAAGGGAATATGGTGAGAGAGCACGCATCATGAAAAAGCTGTTTAAAAAATATGGTTTCTCAATTGTATATGATACCGATGTTGACATGCCAATTGCCGATGGTTTCTTTTTTACCATATCCTACCCGGGATTTACAGGCCCTGAACTGGTCGAAAGATTACTATATTATGGTATCAGTGCAGTGTCTTTATTAATTACGGAAAGTGAAAAAACAGAAGGCCTGAGGATCTGCGTATCGCAGGTGAGCAGGGACCAATTCGGATTGCTGGAAAGCAGGCTGCAGGCTTTCAGGGAACATCATTCATAAGAATAACTACAGGTTACAACGTGTGAGTTAAATGACACTCACCCCTGGCAAATAACATTCCTCCCTAAAATTCTAATGTTTATCCCTTTTTCAGGTCATTTATCCCATTCTTTTTTCATTTTTCCTGCTGTGAATTATTATTGCAGATCAATGATCATACAAACAGTTTGGTGTAAGTTTTGAGTATTCAGCAAAAGAAATCAAAAAAACAACAGGATTTAAAAATATTTGATACGTCTCACTCAGCTCCCATAACTCAAATCAACCTGTTACTTGTAACTTGCTACCATAACGAAAATATTTATTAAACGACAGATTAAGAATAACTTATGTTGAGGAACACAAGGCCACCTGATAATATTCATCTTCTTATCCCGGCATACTCTAAAAAGAATTATTATTTTTGAAATCTTGACGTATTTGAAATGAAAATTATCAGTGATGGCAAAACCCCGGGGAGCAATTGTTATAGACATTGAAAGATGCAAGGGATGTGAACTTTGTATTGAAGCATGTCCTGCAGATGTCATTATGATGGCAAAGAAGGTAAATGGTAAAGGATATCATTATGCTTATATGGAAAACCCGAATGCCTGCACTGGTTGTGAAAATTGTGCCATCGTATGTCCCGATGGTGTAATAACGGTTTACCGGGTTAAGGTGGAAGTGTGAAGGTGTGAAGGTGGGCAAGTTCTGCCGGTTGAAAATCGGTAGTCATATCCCCGGGAAGAATGGACCAGTAAACCCGGTTGATAACCGGGATCTTAAACTTAATATTATTGCATGAAAGAACTTCGGTTAATGAAGGGGAATGAGGCAATTGCTGAAGCGGCAATAAGAGCTGGAACAGACGCATATTTCGGTTATCCCATTACTCCCCAATCAGAAGTTCTGGAATACCTTACAGCAGAAAAACCACATGAACGTACAGGGATGGTTGTTCTTCAGGCTGAAAGTGAACTTGCGGCAATCAATATGATATATGGTGCGGCGAGTGCCGGCAGGAAGGCAATGACCTCATCCTCCAGTCCCGGAATAAGCCTTTTCCAGGAGGGCCTTTCATATATGGCCGGCTCCGAATTACCCTGCCTTGTTGTCAATATCGTCAGGGGAGGGCCTGGTCTCGGGACAATTCAACCTTCCCAGGCTGACTATTTTCAGGCTACCAAAGGAGGAGGACATGGCGATTATCATTTACTTGTTCTGGCACCGGCATCAGTTCAGGAAATGGCTGACTTTGTGCCGCTTGGATTTGAACTGGCATTCAAATACCGCAATCCGGTGATGATCCTTTCTGACGGATTGATCGGACAGATGATGGAGAAAGTAGAACTTTTTGAACAACGTCCCAGGGCAACCGAGTTTGATCAGTCGTGGGTAACAACTGGCAAGACTTCTGACCGGGAACGGAATATCATAACATCCCTGGATCTGGACCCTGCAGGAATGGAAAAACATAACCGCCACCTTCAGGAGAAATATAAAAAAATGCAACAGGAAGTGAGATTTGAAAAAATCATGTGTGACGATGCAGAATACCTGCTGGTGGCTTATGGATCAAGTGCAAGGGTTTGCCAGAAATCACTTCAGCTGGCAAGAGATAAAGGTATCAAACTGGGATTACTCAGACCTATCACATTATATCCCTATCCATACCAGGTTATTTATGAGCTGACGGATCAGATAAAAGGGATTCTGTCGGTTGAATTAAATACGGGCCAGATGATTGAAGATGTCCGGCTTGCTGTAAATGGAAAGACCAGGGTTGAGCATTTTGGACGCTTCGGAGGTATGATACACTCACCAGATGAGGTCTTGCTGGCTTTTGAAAAAATCTATTTAAAGAAGTAAATATGGAATTGAAAGATATCATTAAAGAGAAAAACCTGGTCTATAGGAAGACACCTTTGATGACTGATAATATTCTTTCTTACTGCCCCGGATGTGGCCATGGCACAACTCACCGGATTATTATGGAAGTCATTGAGGAAATGGATATCCAGTCAAGGGTTGTTGGTATTGCCCCTGTGGGTTGTTCGGTTCTTGCGTATGATTTTATGGATATCGACATGATCCAGGCTCCCCACGGCAGAGCACCTGCCGTAGCAACCGGACTGAAGAGGGTTATGCCTGATAAATTCATTTTTACCTACCAGGGAGATGGTGACCTTGCAGCAATCGGTACAAGTGAAACCATCCATGCATGCAACAGGGGTGAAAACATCACAATCGTTTTTATCAATAATGGAATTTATGGAATGACCGGTGGGCAGATGGCTCCAACAACCCTCCCGGGAATGGTATCAAGTACATCACCATATGGCAGGGATGTTAAAATGATGGGTAATCCGATAAAAATGACAGAACTTGTTGCAGAACTTCCGGGTACAATTTATGTAACCAGGCAGGCTGTGCATACTCCAGGTGCTGTAAGAAGAGCAAAGAAAGCCATCCGGAAAGCCTTCGAAAATCAGAAATTGGACAAGGGATTATCATTCGTGGAAATCGTTTCCAGCTGTAATTCGGGTTGGAAAATGACACCTGTCCAGGCAAACAAATGGATGGAAGAAAATATGTTTCCATTCTATCCCCTGGGAGATATTAAGATAGATGGTGAAATGGTGAGTAAAAAGGAATCACAAAAAATAACCCAGCCATGACGGAAGAAATCATCATAGCGGGATTTGGGGGACAGGGTGTCCTGTCGATGGGGAAGATACTTGCCTATTCTGGGATCATGCAGGATAAAGAGGTTAGCTGGTTCCCATCTTATGGACCGGAAATGCGTGGCGGGACAGCCAACGTTACGGTTATTATCAGCGATGAGAGGGTGAGCTCACCGGTATTGAATGAATATGATACGGCAATACTGCTGAATCAGCAGTCTCTCGATAAGTTTGAATCAAAGATTAAAAAAGGCGGACTCCTCCTGTATGATGGAAATGGTATTTCAAACCATCCCGGCAGGAAAGATATCATGATCTACAGGGTAGATGCAGCAGATGAAGCAGCAAAAATGTCAACAACCCGTACCTTTAATATGATCGTTCTCGGCGCTTACCTGAAAATTAAACCTCTTCTTGATTTGAAAAATATCGTAAAAGGCTTGAAAAAATCACTCCCCGCTAGATACCACCACCTGATCCCGGTTAATGAACAGGCTATTCACCGCGGGATGGAGATCGTTA
>LJUQ01000123.1 GCA_001304505.1 Bacteroides sp. SM23_62_1 | reverse complement strand
GCATGGCTGCATCGGTGCATTATTGTCTCCCTGCACCCTTCCTTTAATATTCTGCAGCATTCGGCAGCTTATGATGTTGAGGGCACACTGCACTTTATAGACATATCGCTACCTCAGGAAGCTTTATAAATTCATTTCCTGGCTGCCCGTCTGCTACGCCAGTGAGTATCTTAATCACAGGTGGTATAGGTTAAAATACCAGGGCTAATGCCCCTGCTCTATTAACCTGCTATCTGCCCTAAATACCCTGCACACTGCTCCCTCAGCCTCAGCCATTGTATCAGCCACAACCTTAACCTTATCTTAGCCTCAACTTCAGCCTCAACCTCAGCCTCAACCTCAGCCATAGCCTTAGCCTTCCTCATACCTCCTCCCAATTTCGTGCAATCTAAATTATCTTTGTCTTATTTTCTTCAATTCTCGCCAGAAGGATTTATAAAGAAAACTTTTCTCATCCAGTTTGCATAAATTTTCAAACATTGGTCTGGTTACGGTGAAGGCAAGCAGATCCTGCGGTATATATTTGCGTGCTGCAATGTCTGTGGTACCAATAAGTGCCTGTGGAATATTATGATCAGTAAGGAGGGTTGACATTTGCATACATCCTGATCCAAACGGTGCAATAACAGGAAAGGGATCATCAGGACTTGCATTATATTCTGCTCCGATCATTAATGCACTTAATTGGTCAGGATTAGCCCAGAATGTAACGGTTTTCAGAAAGGGATACTGATCCTTTTTTAACGGACCGATCAGAAGATTCGCATGTTCCTGCTGATAAGGTTTTGTATGATCAAGCCATTTATCCATCAACTCAAAGGAAGATTTTAATCCTTCAGTATTCACCAGAAAATCCAGGAAATCTTCCCTGGACCTTCCTTCAAGCCCGCAAATCCAATGCCCTGCACCACCACAGCCATAATGATCTTTTGTCAGATGGAGCGTCTTTCCGTTCAACCATTGTTTATAAAATGCAAAAATGCAATTATGGCCTGACTTTCCTGGTCTGACAAGTGGTTCAAAAGGGTGTGGATCAGGTGCATCATAAAAGCCAATCAATGAGATTGTTAATCCGATTTTTTTTATAAGTCCGGATGGATCGGGCTGTATGGAAGCGGGGGAATGGTGTATCATTTAGACGAGGTTTTTGTTAAAGTAAAAGATAATCGTTAAAAGTATAATAAATCAATGAGAAGACAGTTAACTCCAGAGTGCATGGTATGACATAAAGTTTGCAAGGTGCAGGGTACAAGGTACAGGGGGATTTGTGCCAGCGTGTGAGCCCATCTCTCTATCCCTTCCTTGCTTACTTGTTTCGCATCTTCACCCATGATTGAAATCGTGGATTTCAACTCCTTTAACAACTGTGGCCATTCTCTCTCCCTCACTCCCTACTTCCTACTACATACGTCATACTCTTGCTCTCTCCCTGCAGCAATCACTCATTTAATTTCAACAGCGTCACATGAGACGGATATTGCTTATCATGATAGATACGGTGTGTGGCTTTATGAAAATCCTCTTCACTGCAATGATAAATATCGACATATTTCTGTGGATTCCTGTCGACGAGTGGAAACCAGGAGTTCTGAACCTGAATCATGATCCTGTGTCCCTTCATAAACGTATGGGCGATATCCGGGATATTGAATGTAACCTCTGTTATCTGACCGGGGATAAAAGGTTCCGGATTTTCATAGCTATTCCTGTAACGACCCCTTAAGACATCACCACGGACAAGCATCTGATAACCCTGCATGGGTATGTTCTGGTCATTGGGAGGGTAATTGCTCAATGTATCAGGGAATACATCTATCACTTTAACAATATAATCCGCATCGGTTCCGGTGGTAGTGACAAAAATATCGACTATTACGGGACCTGTAAAGGTCAGGTCTTCCTGGAGATCATCTGTCTGATAGACCATAACATCTGGTCTTCTTGACGCAAAGCGTTGATCATCAGTCATATATGAAGTTGTCCTGTACAGGTGGACATCCTCTGTATAGGGAACCGGTCTCATCGGATCTGATACATATTCGTCATAGCTTTCTTTTACCTGAGGGGACTTAAATGACAGACCATTATCCGGTTGAAAGTACAGGTTCATTTTTGAAATATTATCAGGGGGCCATGAACTGAAATCCTGCCATTTATTTTTTCCTGTTATGAAAATTGTTGCTTCCGCCAGATCCAGTGATCCTTTGTCTTTAAGATTGAAATTGAAGAACTGTAATATTTTATCTTTTCCATAATCGGAGGTATTATTGCCCCAGAAAATATTTCCCAGATGATCTCCTGCACCGTATGCCCATTGCCCGTGTGACCATGGTCCCATCATGATATGGTTGGAGGTGGCAGGGGAGCTCTGACCTTCAATTGCTTTATAAGTATTCAGGGGCCCGTAAAGATCTTCTGCATCAAACCATCCACCAACCGTCAGCACTGCAGGCTTTATATTTTTCAAATGGGGCAGGGGTGTCCTTGCTTTCCAGAAATCATTATAATCCGGATGATTCATCAGGTCATTCCAGAAGAGGATCGAATCCCCAAAAAACTTTTCGGTCAGATTGCGGATGCTTCCCACATCAAGAAAGAATTTATAATTATCGTAATGAGGCCAAGGGAATCCGGGATTACCCTTTCTTGTAAGTCCGGGCCGCGGACGACCAAATCCGTAGTAAAAATTTGTTGCATCCATTACAAAAAATGCACCGTTATGATGAAAGTCATCCCCTATGAACCAGTCGGTAACCGGTGCCTGAGGGGAAACTGCTTTTAATGCCGGGTGAGCATCGGGTAATGACATGGTTGCATAATAGCCCGGGTAAGACACACCATGTATGCCAACCCGTCCATTGTTATTAGGCACATTCTGAACCAGCCATTCAATAGCATCATAGGTATCACTGTTATCATCCGTATCCTGATTGGACTTTTTATCCGGTATGAATGGTCTGACATCAATAAAATTCCCTTCACTCATATATCGACCACGGACATCCTGAAAAACGAGGATATAACCTTCATCAGAATACTGGGTCAGGATTCCGAGGTAGGTACTGTATTCTTTTTCTCCTCTTGGCTCAGAGTTATAGGGAGTACGTATCATCAATATCGGATATTGTGCACGCTGATCCTTGGGTGAATAGATAGAGGTAAACAGTCTGATACCGTCACGCATGGGTATATATACTTCCTTTTTATCATAATATTGCTTTATATATTCCGGACTGGTCTTTGGAGGATCAAGTACATTCCGGCCAAATAAAAGGGGTAATTCCTGACCATTCTGAATCAAGTCACCGGCTAATGTATTGTATTCCTGGTCGACATTTCCTTTAAAAGTGACATTAAGACCGGAAATTTGAAAATCAACCATGTTTTCAATGAAGCTTATTTTGTCAACCGTAATTCCATATGCTCCCTGATCCGGACTATCAATGGTGGCTGATAAATTATCTTTATCCTGATTGATATGAAGATTAATACGCAGTGATAAACCTTCGATCTGCAACAACCCATACCAGTCGCCGGTAATATTTTGGGCACCCAGCAGAGGGAAAGCCATAATTACTGATAATGTGAAAAGTAATTTTTGAAAAGTTTTCATAGTATTATATTTAATTCATTCTGTTTAAAGAAGGGATGCTTGCTGATAAAGATGTATAAATTAACGTGAATTAAATTAGCATTTTTCTTTACCTGAAGTTTTCAGGATAGGTACTATACACTTTTTCCCCTTGTTTTTTCATCCCTTAAAGATACATTTAATGAATCAATTTTTTCACCCCAGTAAATTGTTGTATGCGGGAAAGGTATCTCAATTCCTTTGCTGTCAAAAGCTTTTTTCAGCCTCCTCAGATATTCCCGCTGGACCGACCATTGCATAACAGGCAGGGTTTTCATTCTGGCTTTAATGATAACGGCACTATCAGTAAGTTTATCTACACCCGCAATCTCCAGGGGTTCGATTATTTTATTTTTATAATCCGGATCGTTCATCAGATCTTCACCAACTTCTTTCATGATACCGGCAACCACATCTGTGTCCTCTTTATATGCAACACCAATGTCAAAAACGCTGGCCGACCATGTTTTTGTCATATTAGAAAGGGAATTGATCTTACCATTCTGGAAAACATGAATCGTGCCGGCAAAATCTCGTAAGGTAATTGTCCTGAGTTTAATGGCTTCCACCATGCCGCCTGTACCATTTATTACTGCCACATCACCTTTACGGACCTGATTTTCCAGGAGTATGAAAAACCCTGAAATAAAATCCCTGACCAGTTCCTGGGCACCGAAACCAATTGCCAGTCCTATAATTCCGGCACCGGCCAGTATGGGTCCAATATTCAGCCCCAGTTTACTGAGCAGTATAATGATAAAAACTGTCCAGACAACCATTCTGATCACCCTTCGCAGAACATTCAGCAATGTTTCAATCCGTTTGGCTGCCTCTGCTGAATCCGGTTCATCTTTATCCTCCACCCGGCTGATAATCGTTTTTTTTAACCGGTTGGTTAAAAACCTGTTCAACCTCAGGATGATGAATGTTACAATGATCAAAACGATTATAGCCGGTAACTGGGATGTGGACCATTTATACAATCCTTCCAGAAGGCTAGTCAGATAATCAAGAAATTTCAGATTTTCCATGATGAATTGTTTTAATATGAATGACTGTAATAATTATGATTTCTATGAAATAATTTGCCAAAATAATATATTATATCGATACAAGAGGGCTAAGACTGGGGCTTAGGCTAAGGGAGTGTGTGGAACAGTGTTTGTATGGGAAGTTGTTGCAGGCGCATAAAAAGTTGAATGTTTAGTCCATGAAAGATTTCTGGAGTTCTCAATATCGAGTGTAGAGTTCTGCCGGTTTCCAACCGGCAGCCCAATCCGTGAAATGTGAAATGGTTAAGTCCGGTTTCCAACCGGACACATTCAGCCACTTGTGGTGATTAACCGCACCATTTCGTTTCTTATGAGTGCATATATGGAACAAAGATTTTACCGGTTGCAAACCGGACACATTCATGAACCGGGATGCAGATGTTATACTCACAATCCTAACCCACACACACCGAGAACTGAAAACCGGGAACCGGGAACAATTTCCCCGGTTTCCAATCCTGTACGTTCGTTCATTCATCACGGAATCCCGAAATATCATATATATCAATGTCATTATATTCACCAATTTTATGCTTAATGAATGGGGTGATATTTTTATTGTTATATAATGTATCGATATAGATAAAAAGGTAATCAGCACCCTGGTTTATTTTACCCATGATTTTTGAACTGTCCAGGTCAGTAGAATAGTTGGTCCAGCCCTTCTGGTTCATGAAATATAAGGAAATATTAATACTTCCATCAGGCAGACAAAGTACTTTGTCATCCGGCATGATGTCAATCGTGCGGAGATATGGTGTGATATTTTCGAAACGGTACATATACGCCTGGTAATTTTCATTCATCCATCCACTGTATCTTTCTTTCATCTTTTCGTTTGCGAAGCTGATATTATATATTATCAGGGCAACAAAAACAATCTGAAAGATGAGTGACCGGAAAACAACAGGATATTCTTTTCTCAGTAGATCCATAAAAGTAACAAGGATAACAGGTACATGGATAAAAAGATTGATTACATAATAGTCATGTTGCTTAAGCGGCCTGAAAAATAATAACAGAAAAAAGAGTATTCCTGTTGAAATGATAACTGTTAAAACATATAACCAGCGAGTAGCTTTCTTATATGATACAAGTATTAAAACAAAGGATATGAACAGAAAGATATGCATTGAACGATGAAAATAACTCCTGGTTATCTGTTCCCTGAAACCCTGAAATATATCATTTATCTGGTTTGTATCAAGATCCCAGATTGGTAATATTCCAACCAGAAATAACCCATGATTGTGGGTTTTATTATAATTGTCAACATATACATACCAGGTGACAAGAATACCTGTGACGATTAAGAAAGGAATGATTTGCAGAAGGGGTCTGGCAAATGTTTTGTCATTGTTTTTGAGTTTTAAAATACCTGAAATCTCGCCCAGGAAGAGAATGAAAACTGCTACAAAACTGATGGCTGAGGTAATTTTTAATAAACCTCCCAGGGCAAATATACCTGATGAACACCAAAAGTAACCTGGTTTGCCTGTTTTATAAAATAACCAGAAGATATACCAGGCAATCATGGATAATCCGAGTGCAGGTACATCTGCAAGGAAATTGTTTGCATAAAATATGATGGTTGGTGAAGTTAACAAAGTCAATCCACCAAGAATGGCCCAGACAGTGTTTTTCAGAAGGTCTTCAAAAAATTTCATCATTGCCAGCAATCCAATAAAAAAGATCAGCAAATTAACTAGCCTGAAAATAAACTCATGATGGCCAAATATCTTCCATAATTTTGCTACGAAATAATAGACCAGTGGAAAGTCACTCGCTGACTTACCTGTTCCATCTCTTCCCAGGAAATGCAGTGAAGGCTCGAGGAATGGATTATTATCCTGATAATAATTCATGGTTATGGAAAGACAATCACACTGTCTCCATTGATGGATACCCTGTGGCCTGAGAAATAATATTTCATGATAATTATACAGATAGGATAGGAGGAGAATCAGAATGAGGAAAATATAGATAGAGATTTTCGGAAAGTAATTAATAGAGGATCCAACACTGAGCGATATCCCCTTTCTGAAAATATCACATACAACTTTGATTGTTTTTCTTGAATTGTTTAATAACCGGTTCTTGATCATATTTATTTTGATCATGATATCCAGTATCATATTATGATTTCATATTCAACATACAAATAGCCCTTATCAAACATACGGGAGGTTACATATTTTAATTCAGTTTCACCGGTACTGAAATTGAGCAAGGTATTGCCTGAACCAATAATTTTGGGTGAAATAATAAGAATTAGTCTGTCTACAAGTCCTTTTTCAAATAATACCGACTGAAGTACCCCACCGGCATCTGACCGGATATTTTTTATATTGTATATATCCCCCAGCGCAATAAAGACCTGGTGAAAATCAACTTTATTAATACCGGCAACAACATATCTGTAATTCCTGTCATCCAGGTACTTAAAGTATTCTCTCGGACTATTATTTGAAAGCAGAACAATCACATCCCGGCAATATTCCAGTCTCCTGTATTCATGTAACAGACCTTTTAATAAACCGGATGAATCAGGTATTAAAAGATATGGGAGTTCTGAATTTTTATCTTTTACCGGAATTTTTAAGTCTTCTGGTTCTTCATGACTGACAGTTTGAAGTCCGCTTTTTGCACTGATGGAACCCGTCATAACGGCGTCACATTTAATATCAGCTGCTACAGAATAGTACAAAGAAGGATTTAATGAATCATATATATATCTACCATCAAGGCTAATTTCATTGAACAAAGTAACTTTCATGATAAATAAATCTTAGATTATTTCCGGATGAGATCTTGTTATGTACAATGATAGTCAGGTTGTCGATCAAGTCTGGGATTATTGATAAAAGTCTTCCGGATCAGTTGTTGCCAGTTCGTACATCAGGTCGCCAATCTTTTTCACAAGATCATCGAAGTAACGTTTGCCTTTCTCAGCTGTTGCTTTTGAGGGATTACCAATTCCTGTATCTTCAGTTACCTTTGACCATTTTCTTTCAGCCCATGCCCAGCCTTCATGAAACGATTTTATTTTTATCTTTCTGGCATGTCCTTTCCCCGCCTTGTTTAGAGGTAAGACAAGATCCGGTGCAAGATACATTAACAGGCTGGTTTCCATTTCCCCGGCATGATCCCCCGGTTCATCAAAGTATTCATCAAGTTTTAATGCCTGCCAGAAGTTACAGGTTGTGAGGAGCATGCCTGGGTATTGAACATTGAGTTCCCGTATCATCTGTTTGAAATCATTGCCGCCATGGCTGTTCATGATCAGTAGTTTAAAAATACCGTGATGATCCAGTACATCCACAATATCTCTTAAAATTATAGCCTGTGTGGAGGGATTCAGATTCAGATCAAGCTTAATATCTCTCTGACCTGTATTTACTCCTATGGGAATGGTGGGAAGGACAACTATTTTTGCACCACGATCCCAGGCCAGTCCGGCAGCACCTTCTGAGATCCGGTTGGCCTCAATAACGTCGGCGGAATAGGGAAGGTGGTAATTATGAGCTTCTGTCGCCGCCCATGGAAGAACAGCCAGGTTATATTGTTGGTCCTTCACTGCTGCCCAGTTTGTTTCTGCAAGTATATATGGTCTCATGTGTTGTTTAAAAAATTATGCTGTAATTTACGAAGACAATAATATAAAAAAAGCATGAACTATTGTATGGAATAATGGAATAATGGAATAATGGAATAATGGAAGGATGAATGATGAATGGAATATTAGTTAATTAGTCGGTTGGTAAATTGGTTTATCAGTATATCAGTATATTCGTGTGGATGAGAAATGATTAGAGGGAGTGAATATGTGATTAGTTGGTCCGGTTTCCAACCGGACCATATAAACGGTGATATAGCACAGCATTTAACAAAAATCGATAGAAGCTGATCAGAGGTTATAAAAGGCGACTTAGTAAAATCCGGCGAGGTACATCAGTCACTTCGTTGCGCCCCAAGCGCATGACTTGGTTTAAGAAACATTTTTGAAATTAATGATAAAGACTTTCAAAATGTATGTATGCTGAAGTACGACTGAATTAACTACTGAAGAACAATTGAATTTACTACCGTAAATCTATCAAATAATTACGGTGGCATTTTATTTTTATAACAAAATCCGGATAAAATTATCCCATCTCTGCGAATGTTTGTATTTTTAATAGTCATGAGAATAATTAATAACCAATAACAGAATACACTATGAAAAAGAAAATTATGATTCATCTTTTAGCGTTGTGCTCAATTATTTCAATTTTCCCCAATTGTTCAAATGCACAGGATAAAATTACCACGGAGTCTTATTTCGGACGATGGTCACTTTATCTGCCGGGTGGGGCAGGATGGCTTGAAGTACACCAGGAAGAAGGTTACCTGGATGCCAGCTTGTTATGGTATGGTGGGAGTGTTGTTCCGGTGGATAACGTTTATTTTGACGATGATGCACTTGTTGTTACCCAGGTTTCCAGAGTAATACGTAATAGAGATGAAGCAGGGGAGGCAGTAAGAACACATATACTTACTAATATATATCAATTCAGCCTGGTTAACCAGGATGAATTGAAGGGAACAGCAACATTTGTAAGAAGAAATGGATCAGGAGTGAATAAAACTGAATTTACGGCAAAGAGAATTCCCGATCTTCCAGCAAAGCCTGATTTTACTAAAATACAATATGGAAAACCAATTGAATTATTTAATGGGAAGGATCTTTCCGGATGGCAACTGATGGAGAAGGAGAGACAAAATGGTTTTAAGGCAGAAAATGGTGTGCTAATAAATGACCCGGTACAGAAGGAGGGGCAACCTCATATCTCATATGGTAATCTACGTACAACTGATGAGTTTGAAGATTTCAACCTGAAACTCGAGGTTAATATACCCGAAGGAAATAATAGCGGGATATACCTGCGTGGTATTTATGAAGTCCAGGTACTGGATAGTTACGGACAACCGCTGGATTCGCACAATATGGGGGCGATATATAGCAGGATCACACCAACCGTTGCCGCTGAAAAACCTGCCGGGGAATGGCAGGCACTCGATATCACTTTGTATAAAAGGTACGTAACTGTTGTCCTGAATGGGACTAAAATCATTGATTGTCAGCCACTTTTAGGTGTTACCGGTGGTGCAATCTCAGCAGATGAATTTAACCGCGGCCCCATTTACCTGCAGGGTGATCATGGTAAAGTTATGTACAGAAATATTGTTCTGACACCTGTTGTTGAATAGATTTATATTAATACTTCCTTGTTGTGCTATTAAAGACGACAATATTGATGACAAAGTTATAATAAGCCGCGCTGCTGGTGCGGCTTATTGTAAAAGATTCATATTTAGCAATTTACATCATTAAATGGCACAACGCGTTAATACTATGTTATAACTATAATATGGTTTCACGCAAAGTTGACAAAGTATCCAGGATAAATATCATTAACCAATAAATGAACTTGATATGAAAAAAATTGCCATGCTCGGTACCGGCCTGATCGGTACTTTTTATACGATGTCATTACATGGTCTCAGAAGCCGTGACAGGGTTATTCATGTTTACTCACGTTCCGGTGAAAGAGTCAAGAAATTTGCACAGGATTTTAATATCCCTAAATGGACAACCGATTTAAAGACAGCTGTGTCCGATCCTGAAGTTGACATTGTTGTGGTGGGACTGCCAAATAATCTGCATAAAGATGCTATTGTAGCATCCGCTGAAGCCGGAAAAGCTGTATTATGCACAAAACCGTTGGCCAGGAATGCAGATGAAGCGTGGGAAATTTTAAAAATTGTTGAAAAGGCTGGTATTTTTCATGGTTATCTGGAGGACCTGGTATATACACCTAAACACCTCAAAGCATATGCTTCAGTTGAAAAAGGGGCTATCGGAAAGGTTATCTGGGCCCGGTCCCGTGAGGCCCATCCGGGGCCTCATAGTGACTGGTTCTGGAAACCTGAAATATCCGGTGGAGGAGCTTTAATTGATCTGGGTTGCCATTGCATTGAGATTGCAAGACATTTTATCGGTAAAGATATCCGTCCTGTTGAGGTAATGTGCTGGGCTGATACACAGGTCCATCCAATCGAGGCTGAAGATCATGCAATAGGCCTGGTGAGGTATGCGAATGGTGCGATAGGCCAGTTTGAAACAGGTTGGTCCTTCAGGGGAGGAATGGAGCTGAAAGATGAAGTATCAGGTACCGATGGCTCAATAAGAATGGACAATTTCCTGAGGACAGGATTTGAGATGTTTTCCGCTCCTGGAAAAAGCGGTTATGTGGCGGAAAAAGCAGAGACTGAGACCGGATGGATTTTTCCCGTCGGTGATGAGGTCCATGAACTGGGATATAATCATATGTTTGCCGATATGCTCGATGCCATAGATAATGCAACAAAACCCTTGGAAGATTTTTATGACGGGTATATCGTGAATGAGATTATGGATGCCTGTTATCGCTCAATAAAGTCGAAGAAATGGGAAAAAGTTGAATTGAAAGAATGGAGAGGCCGTGATAAAGTAGAACCGCTATCTGCCTTCCGCGAATATGATGATAAATACTGGCTTGTCAAGGAGGAAACATTAGCCGATAAGAGAAAAAAGGTGATTCTGAAGGATAAGAAAACAGGGGATATTATTCAGAAGGAGGTGTGAAAATTGTTACATGTTCATGGGATTATTATTAGCTTGACGTTTTGGATTGGAATGTGAAGTTGACCTGATTTTCATTACTCACCTCCTGATGAGTTATTATGAAGCGTATGAAGTTCTGCCGGTTGCTAACCGGCAGTATATATTCAGGAGTGGTAGTTGTCAAACCAGGTCGTTAACCGGGGGAAAATGAAAAGTTTTGCTAATTTTATCTGTTGCTTGTTACAATCAGTATTCTTTCTATAGACACTCGCAGAATAATTATATGACAAAAAAGTTCTCAGGAATACGGGTTCTGGTTTTGGGTATTGCATGTTTATCACTGGGGTACCAAATCTGTGCCCAGCCTGAAATTCCTGTTCTATCCGTACCTGCGGATTATTCCCTTCAACTGCAAACGCGGCCTGTACTATACTGGAACGCATCACCGGGCGCTGAGAAATATACGCTGCAGGTATCCGGTGATTCACTTTTCGGTACAAGTGCACTGGTTTATAATGATACCAGCATCATTGATACTTCCAGGCAGGTTGGACCACTGGCAAATAACCGCACTTATTACTGGCGGGTAAGTGCAAAGAACGGGGATGGAAGCAGCCCTTTTTCCGGGCACTGGCGCTTTACTACCATGAAAGCTCCTGCAGTACAGACTACTACTATCATTCATTCTTTTACCTCCACGGGAAGCAGGCCTCACGGTCTTGCCTGGGATGGAGAATATCTCTGGATGATTGATAATGGCCCCAATCTGTATAAATATGATACATTGGGGAATGAGATAAAATCCATTTCCCTGGGTGGGACTATTGACAGGGATATTTCCTGGGATGGCACCGGATTGTGGATTGGCGGTGCATCTGCAGATGGCGGCGCACTGAAGATTGATGGAAACGGTAACCGGATAGATTCAATGCCGGTACATTATTCCGATACAAGCGGAATAGAATGGGATGGACGATATTTCTGGTTTGGAGATTATGGTTCATCTTATATTGAAAAACATAAAAAAGACGGTTCATTTTTCCTTGACTGGGAAGCAGGCGATATCAGTGCTCATCCTACCGGCATAACATATGATGGTATAACGTTATGGATCGGGGGATCAGGTGGGACATCTTCCAATTATATATATAAATATTCCATCCTCGGTCAGTTGATCTATAGTTTTAACCTGGATGATCTCGGGATCACTGCCGGTTCAGGATCATTCACTTCCCTGGCGTGGGATGGTAGGTCACTATGGTATGCTTCGGATAAGGCATTTGAAATATACAGGCTCAGTGTTCCATATTATCATTCAGCTCCCCCTGTTCCTGTAATTGTATCACCTGTAAATGGGGAAGATGAGCTGTCCCTTACACCGACCCTGAAATGGAAAACTTCCCTGGATGCCACTATGTATCATGTGCAGGTTGCAGGCGATCCGGCTTTCTCAAATGTGGTTTTTAACGATTCAACAATTAAGTACCTGGTCCGGAACTTTCAGCTTTACCACATTTAATGATCCTCCTTCGAGTCCCGCCTGCCTGATCACACTGCCAGGAAATGGGCAGTCCATACTTTCCTGGACACCGAATACTGAAACTGACCTGTATAAATACCGGATTTTCAGAAATGAAATATCTCCGGCAACTACACTGACAGACAGTGTTACCGGTCCTCTGCCAGATACTTTTTATATCGACACAGGTGTCAGCAACGGAAGTTTATATTTCTATCGCATTACTGCTGTGGATGATGCAGGAAATGAGAGTGACTTTTCGAATGAAGCTGTTGCCGTACCGGTTGTTGAACAGGGGAATGCGGTGTTGCTGGATGGGAACGATGATTATGTTGATCTTGGAACAGGCAATGCCCTGGATAATCCTGGTTCATCATTTACTGTTGCAGGGTGGATGTACTACGGGACATCGGAGAATGATCGTGTAATATTCGGATCGGTCTCTGACGGAGAAGACCGGCGTATATCTTTACGCTCCAATGCCTTTACAATACAACCGGATGGGCAGGGATATACTGAAGTCAACATGGATAACCCGGTCGATACAGGATGGCATCATCTGGCAGGAACTTATGATGGAAGCAATATTAAAATATATGTAGACGGAATCCTAAAGGGTACACAACCGGTAAACGGAACGCTTGATCCCGTGACAACAAATAATTTTATTGGCTCACAACCGGACTATGGATGGCATATGAATGGGAAGATAGACGAAGTATGTATCTGGAATGTGGACTTAAGTGCGGAACAAATGAGGAATATCATACACAAACCTGTAAAGGCAAATTATCCTGGTCTGGTGGCTCTCTGGCATTTTGATGAACCGGATACCTTTTCAACTGTCCACGATGCTTCATCAAATATGATACACGGAAAGCTTATGAACGGGGCTTCATTTACTGAATCAAATGCGATGTCTCCTTTTGCACCTGAAGGAATCCGGATCCAGGCATTTGCAGATCATAGCGTTACACTGAAATGGAACACCAGTACCGCATCCGATCTTAAGAATTACAATATTTACCGGGATACAATATCTCCGGCTTCTTTGTTCTATAGCAGCGTGTATGGGGCACCTCCTGATACTATATATATTGATCCGGATGTAGACTTTAGCAGGACTTATTATTATCGTATTACTGCTGTTG
Source organism: Bacteroides sp. SM23_62_1 (assembly GCA_001304505.1). GTDB lineage: Bacteria > Bacteroidota > Bacteroidia > Bacteroidales > SM23-62 > LJUQ01. The sequence continues at coordinate 15,501 of LJUQ01000123.1, read as the reverse complement.
ACAGTTCGGAAAATGAAAGTGAGTTTTCCGGTGAACTCATTGTGGGTGGTATCATCGTGGATGGGATCAAAGATCCTTTCTGGCAAACTGTGACAGCACATATCCACCTCGGACAGAATGAACTGGTCTATGGAGAAATGGTTGATGAGAATGATTTTTCTGCAGATCTTTACCTGGCATATGATTCTGTTTATCTCTATGGTTTTCTTGAGGTGAAGGATGATTCGGTCAGTTCAAAATCATACGACAACTGGTGGGAAAATGATGCTTTCTCATTAAAATTGGATCCTGTTCCTGATTCAATTGTGACGTCACTATATCAATGGGATGAGCCTAACTGGCGCGATATCATAAACATCGAAATAACCGCCCTGGCTGAGGGAGAAGTCAGGAACGGGAATGGACAGACAATTATCAGCCGTGCACTAAGCAATGAAGGTTATGTCGTAGAATTTGCTGTATCTGCAGATGGTCTTTTTAATAATAACACCAGTCCTCCGGAAGCTGTTTTATTAAAGGAAGGCAATAAGGTTGGCTTTTATTTCGAGATGGCTGACCAGGATAAGGAATCCTACCGGGAAGCTATGCTGGCCTGGGGACATCAATCGGTCAGCTATAATTCGGTAGCCAACGTTACCCATTATGGAAGCTTGACCTTTCTTGCCGGAAATCAAATCCAGCTTTCACATGAGAACCTGGTCATGTCAGAAAATCAGCCGTATTTACAGGCGCCTGATATTACGTCTGATCACTGGCTGGTAGAGAATGTTTATGATTCGTGGAGTTATTACTTTTATGTATACGCCAGTGATCCACAGGGACCGGGTGACATTGATACAGTGTGGGCAGTGGGTCCGGATGGCAGTCGATACCAGATGTATGATGATGGAACAAACGGAGATGACTGGCCAGGAGGGGATGGCAGGTTCCACCGTCATTACAGCTGTGACTCCCCTCTTCAAACAGGCGAGTATAAATTCTATGTAAAGGATAAATCAGGAAATAGTTCAATGGTAAGCGATTACCTGACAGCCAACCTGCCATGTCCCATGAATTTAAAACCGGCGCATAATTCTATTATTTCCGATCCGGATTTCCTGATTGAATGGGATGAAGTGCCTGGTGTAATCAATTATTATGTTGAGGTAAATTTATTATCAAACTACGAACAGTACTGGTGGCTTAATGTACATCCGGATTCTTCATCCGCCAGGTATAACTATAACGGGGAAGGCAAGGATTTACTAGAAGGGGAGGTATACTATCTGCAAATTCATACCAACGATAACAAAAATGCTTCTCATACACGGGTAAGGATTGCTTATATGATACAGTCAAATATTGTCATTGATGGCATAAAAGATCCTTACTGGGATATTATCTCCTCACATATTCACCTGGGGGAGGAAGAGCTGGTGTGGGGAGAGGGGGATAACGCAAACGATTTCTCTGCTGATGTCTACCTGGCATATGATTCAGTTTATTTTTATGGCCTCATTGAGGTAAAGGATGATTTAATCGAATCAAAATCAGGTTGGTGGTGGGATAATGATGCCATCTCCATAAAGTTTGATGCGGATCCCGGTTCAATCATCCCGGTTCCTTATAATACTGGGCAGGATCCCAATGGAAGGGATATCGTATCTATCGATTTTACGGCCTTAACAGGTGTTGATGATGAACGGAATGGTAATGAAAGCACCATTCTCGGCCGTGCCCTGACAGATACAGGTTATGTTATTGAATTTGCTGTATCGGCAGCAGGCCTGGTAAATTATCAGACACAACCGCCGGAGAATATATTATTACAGGAAGGCACACAGGTTGGCTTTTATATTGAGATATCAGACCAGGACCTGGAATCGTGGAAAGAAGCTGTAATAGCCTGGGGCCACACTTCAGCAAACCCGATTTCAGGTATGAATGTTACCCAGTTTGGCAGCCTGATATTTCTCCCCGATAACCAATTACAACTATCGCGTGAAAACCTGGTCATGTCAGCAGATCAGCCTTTTATACAGGTACCTTGTGTGCAAACTAATCATAGTACTGATCAGTATGCAAATGAATGGTGGGATATTAGCTTTTATGTATATGCAAACACCCAGCAGGGATTGAATAATATTGACTCGGTCTGGGTTGAGGGACCCGGTGGCGATCATTACCGTTTATATGACAACAATGAAAATTGTGACGATTATAGTGGTGATGGAAAATATCACTTCTGTCAGGGTCTCAATAATCCCCCAATGACCGGGATTTACCATTTTCATGCCCTTGACAGGGCAGGAAACAAGGTGTCTGTATCGGATACTGTATTCGGTATTTTAAACCCTCCAAAAATTCTGACCCCTTTAAACAATACATTTATCTCTGAGTCTGATTTTTTGATTGAATGGGAAGATGTAACAGATGCGACCAGTTACTGGATAAATATTTACCAGGCAACAAACTGGGAAAATTGTTGGAATCAGGGCTTTGCGCAAGATCAGACTTCTACATTCTATAATGAAAATGGATCAGGCCGTGCCCTGGTCAAGGGAGAGATATATTATTTAACTCTTGCTGCAGGAAATCCCAAAAATTCATCGCATTCCTCTATCAAATTTACATATGCAGACCAGGGATTAATCGCGATTGACGGGATTAAAGATCCATTCTGGGAGACGGCAGGCGGCCATATCCATCTCGGAGACAATGAAGTTGTATGGGGAGACATTAATGATGAGAATGATTGTTCGGCTGATGTTTATCTTGCTTATGATTCTTTATTCCTATATGGTTTAATTGAGGCAAAAGATGATATGTTGGGTTCTGAACACCATTGGTGGTGGGACAATGATGCCTGTGCATTTAGATTTGATATTGATCCGGCAACATTGGTAACAGAACAAAATGCTTCCGATATACTCAGCCTTGAATTTACAGCCCGTGCTGATGCGGATGACCGGAGAGATGGTAATGAATATACCATGTTAAGCCATAAATTAACCGGAACGGGATATGTTCTGGAATTTGCCATATCAGCTAAAGGCCTGATCAATACAAGTCCAACGCATGATGAAGTTTTGGAACTGAAACAAGGAACCCGGGCCGGATTTCTTTTTGAAATGGCTGACAAAGATTCCCTGGAAAACAAGGAAGCTGAATTAGTCTGGGGACATTATTCTGTAAACCTGAATTCAAGAGATAACGTTGCACAATATGGCAACATGACCCTGATGGCTGATAATCAGGTGCAGTTTTCACATGATAACCTCGTCATGGATGAATATCAACCATTTATACATTTAGAATCGTTCTATTCAAATCACTACAAAAATGCATATTTAAATGAAGGATGGGATGTGCATTTTGGTGTTTTTATTAATGATCCGCAAGGACTCGAGGATATCGATTCAGTATGGGTGGAAAGCCCGGATGGCACTGTCTATATGATGACTGATGGAACTGATGGTGGCGGGTATCCGGGAGATGGGATATATACATATGGAAATGGTTTTAATACGCCTCTGGCAATTGGTGAATATTATTTTTATGTAGTTGACAAAACGGGAAATACAAATTCAGTGACAGATACCTTAGTGGAATATTTGGATTGTCCGGATATTCTGGCACCTGCTAATAATTTAATTATCACAAATTCCGAATTCTCGATCGAATGGGAAAAAGTGCCAGGAGCTTTGAGTTATTGGATAGATATTGCCTGGATAGAAAATGGTGAGGAAAATTGGTTCTGGCATGCCGGTTCAATCGATACGAATTATACATCTTATCAATACGATGGTCAGGAATTAAATAGTGGAAAGATATATACAATACAGGTTTCTGCTTATAAAGAAAGAACTTCATCATCATCAAGGATCATCTTTGCATACCGCACCGATAACCATCAAAAGGTATATGTCAACCATGTAAATATGACAGGAATAGAACAGGGATCGGCCAATTTTCCTTTCAATACCATTCAGGAAGGTATCAATGCTACCATGCCTGGTGATACGGTACTGGTTTTCCCCGGTGTTTATATGGAAAATTTAAATATTTATAACACAAGTATAACATTAGGTTCCCTGGCCATGTTCACAAATGATACGAGTATTATTACAAAAACCATTGTTGACGGGAACCAGAATGGCTCGGTAATTTCTATCTGGGATTCATGGGATACTATTACTATCTGTGGATTTACCATCACAAACGGTAGTAATGAACATGGTGGAGGATTGAATATCTGGGATTCAAACGTTCATTTGTACAAATTAAAAATAACAGATAATACTGCTAATAGTTGTGGCGGAGGCATTTGTGGTGGTATCTGTTGCTCAGTAAATCTAATAATTGATGATGTACTGATCCAGGATAATTCATCCAGTCAAGGTGGAGGAATATACCTTCAGAACGGAACTCTGGAAATAACCAATTTAAGATTGCTGAATAATTATAGTCATTCAGGTGGATCTGCTATCCTGTTAATTAATAATGAGTTATCTATGTTAAATACAGTGATCGCAAAAAATCAGGGTTTCCAGGGTATTGAGATGAACTCGGTACAGGGATCGATTCTAAACAGTACCATAGCTTACAATCCTGATGGTGCATGGCTATTAGGTAATTCTGATATAAGTATCTGGAACAGTATAGAATGGAATAATACTCAAAATAATTCCGGTAATCCGGATAGTATCCAATACTCACTCATTGAAGGGGGAGCTTCAGGAGCAGGTAATATCTCCGTTGATCCGATGTTTGTTAATGCAGATGCAGGTGATTACAGGTTGAAAATTGGCTCACCCTGTATTAATCATGGTATTCCGGATACTACCGGTTTGAAAATCCCGCTGGTTGATCTGGCCGGTAATCCAAGGATTTCTCAGGGAAGAATTGATATGGGAGCGTATGAATTTAATGCTGAAATGATTGCATTCATTCCTTATGCGGATACGGCACCGGCGATCGATGGTGTAATTACAGAAAATATCTGGCAGTGTTCAGAAAAATACCATATCAATAAAATATTTACAGAAGAAGTTTTTGACAGTCCTGACGATCTGTCTGCATACTGGAAAGCTGTCTGGGATGCAGATGGATTGTATTTTCTGGTTGAAGTTTTTGCTGATGACACGCTGGTTACAGATGGGAGCTACGGAGAAATATATGAGCAGGACCGGGTCGCTATCTTTCTTGATATGAATACAGACAGCCTGAAGGATGGGATTGGCCCTTCTACCGGTATCAGTGCAGGAAATCCGACGAATGGCCATTACCAGTTCTCCTTTTATAGAAGGGCTGAATTTGCAACCCTGTTGGAATGGCAAGTAGGTTGTGAAATTGCGATTCTTGAAGATGAAGAAGATGCAACCTCGGTGCAGGAATTATTTATTCCATGGTCTTTGATTACCGATAAGAATGAAAATGTATTCACGCCCGGCGAAAATATCAGTATCGGTTTTGATGTCTATATAGCTGATAATGATGGCCCGGAGAACGGATTGGCACGGAACAGGAAAGTATGGGTACATGATGGTACGTCAGGGGATTTTGCCCGCACCAACATGGATCATTGTGGAAAGATACAATTGACCGGTCAAAAGAAGGAAGAGCTGAAAATCAAATTGTCCGCGAGCAATTTAACCATCTGCCCGGGTGATGAGGTTCAGTTGGATGTTATCCCGGATATTACAAAAGGGACATATTATTATACCTGGACATCTGATCAACCTGGACCTTCCTATTCATTCTCTAATCCGGTCGTCTCACCTGTAGTCACAACAACCTATTATGTGCATGTGACAGATTTAACACTTAGTACTGTCGATTCTTTAACAATAACAGTTCTGCCACTGCCTGTGGTTAATGCGGGAGCTGATACAAATATTTTATACAACACAGCTGTTACCCTGAGAGGATTGGTTTCGGGGGGAAGCGGATTCTACAGTTATAACTGGTCTCCCGAAAATTTGTTCGATTATCCATTTCTCCAGAATCCAACGACCCATAATCTTCAGAAATCAGGTTTATTCACTCTGCAGGCTACGGATTATCAAACCGGCTGTTCGAATACTGACCAGGTCTTGGTTATTCTGACAGGCGGCACGCTGGATGCCGGTATTTCAGTATCCAGCGATACAATTTGCCCGGGAGATTCCATAAAATTGCTGGCCCTCCCCACCGGAGGGACAGGTTACTATAACTATTCCTGGTCCTCAGATCCGGAAGGATTCGTTTCATCAATAGCCAGTCCTTCCGATATTCCTGCCGGTAGTATAACTTATTATGTGCTTATCAGTGATACTGTTAATTCGGATTTTGCCAGTAAGAAGGTTGTAATTCATACAGTTGGTGAACCGGAAGCAGCAGATGTGTCAACCTGCTTTGGGGAACCACAGATACAATTAATCGCAAAAGGAAATAATATTTTATGGTATGATGATATTACCTTAAATAATATAATTAATACAGGCGATACTTTGTGGGTAGAATCCAGCACGTTAGGACAATATTCCTTTTATGCAACGCAAACAGATAAAAGATGCGTCAGTCCTCCCGCAGAGGTAAACCTCAATATCATTGAACTACCTGATGTGACTGTTAACCTGTCAGAGGCTTTCATTGAACCGGGGGAAACAGTCCGGCTGATAGCCAGTAGCACAGATAATTATTTTTGGACACCATCCGATGGACTTGACAGAACTGATGGTGATACGGTACGAGCCAGTCCCTCAGAAAATACAAAATATACTGTGACCGGAACAAATGACCAGGGATGCTCAAATACGGCAGAAATATCCGTATATGTTTATTGTGAAGGATGTGAGCAACAAGAAATAATTTTTGATACGGCAGGTGTTATAAATTATTGTCCAACAAACCGGGTTTATCCGGATAATGCCGACTGTTCATGGCTTATCTACCCCAGTGGTGCAAAATCGATTTATCTTTATTTCGATTCAATAGACATCAAACCGGGGGATTATATCAGATTATATGATGGTTTCGATATAAATAGCGAACTGATAGGGGCGTTTAATAATGACAACCCTCCATCAGGTCAGATACAATCAGGCTCCATGTTATTTATTCGTTTTCAGTCAAATACAGGTGGAACCGGATTGGGATTCCGTGCAAGGTTCCGGGTAAATAATCCTGTCGGTATCGAGCAAAGTGAGTTCATTTCCGGATTGAATATTTATCCCAATCCGGTAACCGGATTGATGAATATTGAATTTACATCAAAGGAAGAAACTGAATTCACGATCAGTGTGTACAACACGTTGATGCAGCTGCTAAATAATAAGAAAATTCAGGTATTACCGGGAAGGAACAGGGAAGTGCTTGATATGACAGGATTGCCTCCGGGTGTTTACTTCCTGCAGATTTCATCAAAGGGAAGGAGAACAGTCAGGAAAATAATAGTAAGATAACCTCCACTTTTCAGAATAAACTCTTTTATGGATCTGTCAGTTTATATATATCAAAATAATTATTCTCATAGATAAGCTGATACTCAAGATTTTCCTGAAAATTTGTTTTGTTCACAAACAGGTATCTGGCTCCTTTTTTACACAATTCATGTATTTCATCTTTGTAAAGTAAAGCTTCATTATTGACAGTCCATCCTTTCCTGTGGGTGAAATATAACTGCTGCGGATTATCTCCACCATTGATAATAATGAGGTCGCCCGGGCGACAGACAGAATCTGCAATCTGCTCCAGGTCAACTTTATATAATTCAGATTTCTTCACAAAGAAATCATGTTGCTGGTTAAGAATCCCCTCCAGTGCAATGGCGATTAGAAGGATTAACTGAAACTTGTAAGAAAGCCTGGAGACGGCATATCCGGCGGCCAGGGCCATCAATGGAGTAAAAGGAATGATATAATAACTGTGATGTGAAAAAGGCTGGCCAAATTTTAACATGAAGAGAAAAAACACAAATGTGAAAACTCCCAGGAAGTTACCTAGCAATTTATACCTGTTTTTAATAACCAGGTAGATGCCTGCAAGGAAGCAGATAAATGCAATATATGAATGTAAAGAGGCGAAGTAGAATTTCTCGAGTGTATCAGGCCAGTATTGAATGAGGTCCCTTAAACCCTGGGACAGGGATTTAGGCCAGAAAAGCTGATTATGGTATGAATTGACCAGGTATGGAACCCAGTAAAAATACCAAAGTGCAGTAACCAGGAAAATAATTATACCTGTTGCAATTAATCTCAGCTTTATTTTCTCCGATGGTTGTTTGCTAAAGATCGGAATGATTAAAAGGCTTAAGTAACTGATAGCGGGTATCTTGGATAATGTACCAAATGATCCGAAAAAAAGAAAGAGAATCAGACTGGTTAAAGTACCTTTTTCAATGTATCTGAAGCAGAAATAAAGACTTATGAACATCAAAGAAATACTGAAGGTGTCGGGCATGATTTTCCGCGAATAGGAAAACCATAATGAGCAGAGCAGGATTATACTGGCTGCAAAAGCAATTTTTTGATCAAACAATTTATGGACCAGCAATGAAAAAAAATATACTCCAATGGATGAGATGATGAGATTGATCAAACGCCCATACCAGTGCTGATAACCAAAGACTTTTGCTGCCAGGAAAATAAAATAATTAAACAGTGGAAACTCGGCGCCTACAATGTCTGGTTCATTTCCGGTATAGTCTATCCGGGGGTAGAGAATATTGGGACTTATATCAAGAAAATTACGGGCAATCATGTTCGTAAAACACTGTCTCCAGTTATGCTCTGTTTCCAGTGGTGGGTTGGTAACTCCAATAAGCCGTATTAGAAAAAACAAGATGATCCAGAAAGTTATATTACCCGGGGCTGACTCTCCCTGCTCTATGCTTTATAAATATAATCCCCGATCTTCCTCATCCTGATGAGCTCTTCTTCGCTCATAGGACCCTGTTCCAGGACAGCTAGGTTTTCACGCATCATATCAATGTTTCTTGTCCCAACCATGCATACATCCACCGACGGGTTTGAAAGGACATACCGATAACAATCAGCGGCTGATGGCGCCTGAAGACCAGGGGGCATTTTTTTCTGTTTAAGTAATTGTCCCCATCGCGTGGCAGTGAAAGATATAATACCTGGTCTGTTTTCTTTTTGAAGGTACGGGAATATATCATTTTCAGCACCCCGGTTAACAGCATTATAGCGGACATGAAAAATATCTACTATACCTTCTTTTTGCAGTTCAGGAAACAGTTTCCTGTTATGTCCGGATAATGCAAGGTGATGGATCAATCCTTTTTCCTTAAGATTGAGGGCTCCATCAATAATTCGCCGGCTTGGCTGTCGGGGATAATAACCTAATATCATTACATCAGCATAATCAATCCCGAGTTTCTTCAATCCCTTATGGATTGCAATTTCTGTTAGCAAACCACTATGGGAATAACTGTAAATTGCAATGATCAGATTATCTCTTTGTCCTTTATGAACAATATTGTGTACAGCTTTTTTCATTTCTTTTGAGCGGCCCAGGATAAACGTTCCCCATGTGAAATAGTTGCAGCCATGCTCAAATGCTTCTTCAAAGGCTTCGGCCGGAGCACCATAACTGGAAGAAATCCCTAGCCTGCCTGAATAAAGGCCTGTCCTGCCCAGTCTAATCTTTTGAGTGAAATTCATATTCTTGTATTCATTATATTTTCGAATCTCGTATTACTGATCGGATGATCGGTAATCACTTTACCGTTGTGTACTATGCAGAATGTTCCAAAAGCACCCGGACAATCCTGGGCTTCTTTGTAAGTATTTAAATCAATAATATTTGTCTTGATCTGATATACTTCTTTAGCTGTCGCATGAATCTCCCTCGTTGCTTTTTCTGCATATGGACATTGATCAGATGTGAATATCCAGAGTCCCTGATCATATTTTTTCATCTTTTCTTCCGGAAAAATCCGGAATCCTGGATCTGGCGCATTTTTATCGAACTTCAGGACCATCAGCTCAAAATCCGGAGGATATTTATCTGCTGATTTAAAATTGTTTTTAATGAAAAGTTCTTTTCCAACCATCCAGGTACTCTTGCGAGTAACTGCTGCTACCCCTTTCATATTGTTTTTCCTTGCATCTTCAATGCATGTTTCAAGTAACTTTGTCCCCAACCCTATTCCCTTAAACTTTCGAGGAATAATGAAGATACAATGAATGAACATATAACCTTCTGCATAAACAGGTCTCCAGGCATATTCTCCAGGGATATATTCTATCGTACCCACAGCTCCTGCCTGTTCAGCGAAAAGTATTATATATCTCAATCCTTCTGTATAGCGTTGCTTTATCCATTCGACTTTTCTCCGGTATCCTTCCTGTTTTAGATTCTTATAGCCACACATACCGAAATGATGGATATTTGACGTATCGGTGTTGATAATCGTAATCCTTTCCATAACAAAATAGGAATGAAATAATTAAAAGAATCTCATACGAAATATTGGAAACCTCCTATCGCAAATTAAAACAAAAAAACTCAACAAGCGGGCATAGTAATTTACCCGTAAGTTGAGTTTAATCAACGCATTTACTTCCAGAACTACCTGAAAAAGAATGACTGTAATCTGATACAGTCATTTAACCAAGTGTTGGTTGTGAAAACAGCTAAAGGTCTAATATCTTGAACGATCTTCCCGGCGGGAATTATCATCTCTTTCTCTTGCCTGATTTACCCTGATATTTCTGCCTTTTACTTCAGTTTCATTCAGGTTTTCAATAGCTTTTTGAGCTTCTTTGTCATCTGACATTTCAACAAAACCATAACCTTTACTTCTGCCTGAGTACTTGTCTGTAATGATCTTAACCGACATTACCTCCCCATACTCTTCAAAAAGTTCCTTAAGTTCATCTTCCGTTAAACCATAGTGGAGATTGCCAACATAAATGTTCATAGAGAAAAAAAATTAATTAAAAATAAAATAACCGGGCAAAGGTATGTTTTTTTATTTGATAATGAAAATATGATGGAAATAATTGTTCTTGATTGTATGCTGTGGAGGCTACCCGAAACCTGAAAATTTAATCAACCTAAATTGCTTGTCACAAGTTTCAGGTTGTATGTTAATGTTCTATAAATCATGGAATTTATTAAATGATAATTGATTTACACCATTATTAGTAATTCATATGTTAAATTACAATGCATTGATATTGAGTGACTTAAAACTTTTAACCTGCAACTGGCAACTTGAGTTAATTAATATATTTCTTTAAACCAGATTGGAGAATACTTCAGTGAGGTGATATATTTGCCTGTATCATAATGTGATGCATTTTCAACTTTAACGAGTTTCACAGGTACATTTTTAAGTTCCATTTCGTTTACCAGAACCTCGATGTCGGTGTAGGGGAACAGTTCATCGCGGGTGCCATGGATGATGAAAACAGGCAAATCTTTCCAGTTCCTGATCCATTCTTCTTCGGGTTTACAGGCAATGGGGATTGCCATTGTGAAAAGATCAGGATAGCGTGAAGATAAATACCATGTACCAAAACCTCCTGCGCTGTATCCTGTCAGGTAAATATTTCCGGAATCCACAGGATATTCCTTCATGATGTAATCCATCAGTTCAAGGACAGCCTGTTCGCTTGATTCATTGTACCAGTTATTTGCAGGACAATCGGGAGCAAGAATGATGGGATTGATATCTTCAAAGGCTGGCTGTATGAATCCTGTGAGGAAGTCTTTTCCGAACCATGGTGGAAGCGGTTTATTCATATCCCAACCCCAGTGGAGAGCTATAATAAGTGGTGTCTTTTCTTTCGCAGAAATCCTTCGTGGTGTTGAAATAGTATAGAGCAGATCTGCTCCACTATTTAATGTGAGTCTTTTTTCTTTGATCGTGAAGTAGGGTTGATACGATAGCATTTTTAAAACAAGGAATATAAATATAAGATGCTGCATGGATGAAGTTTGTATATCCCTGATTTTTATATAAAGTTTATTTTAGGGTTATCTTTTTTTACCTGGTGTCCCATGATTGAAATCGTGGATTTTAATGTGATTGTATGTCAGGTTTATTTTATTTTCATGCTTATTTTTCTCATTCATTTACCCACTACCTCTTCCGCCCCTTTAGGGGCGAAATTTCAATTCTCACTCATCTAGAATCCGGTAACTCACGAAGGCAACATGTTTACTATCCGGGGACCACGACGGTACATTAATCGTCCCCTGTCCTCCGAAAAATACCTCTGTGAGATCCCTGATCTCTTTGGTTTTTAAATCCATCAACCTGAGCTTAACATCTTTACCAAAGGGGTGTCCTTCCTTTTGATCCTCGAGATAGCAGATATAAACAATGTATTGATTATCCGGAGATGGGTGGGGGAACCAGTTTGAATATTCATCATCAGTGAGTTGTTCAGGCGAAGTACCGTCAGGGTGTATGCGCCAGATCTCCATACGGCCGGTCTGAAAGGAATTATAATAAATATATTTTCCATCAGTCGAATAATCAGGGCCGTCATCCAGTCCTGCAGATTGAGTTATACGGGTTTCCTGTCCACCGGTAACAGGTATTGTATAGATATCAAATTCACCATCCCTTCTGCCAACATATGCAAGTGTTTTACCATCGGGTGACCACCCATGCCAATATGATGGAGTATTCTCTGTAATCCGGGTTGGTTCTCCGCCTTCAATGGGTAAAATAAAAATAGCGGAAGAAAAATTACCGGATGCATCTTCAACACTGTTACTGATAACCAGCTGCTTGCCATCGGGTGATATCCCGTGATCATTATTGCATCTTACGGCAAAACCAGTGTTGATTAACTCCCTGTTCTTCAATAGCTTGTCGACCCTGTATAATTTACCCTGGCTGTTTACGATGAAATAATTTCCATCAATTGACCAGTTAGGAGCTTCAAAATGATTGTTTTCCCGGAGTATCACCTGCCTTTCACCGGTTTTGATATTAACGACTTCGAGTGTGCTCTCAACATTATTCAGGCGTTGTCCAAAAATCATCATGGGAATAAAAGTTAAAAGTAATAGTAGATTAATTGATTTCATGTTGATCGTTTATTAATGGATATAATTCACTAAATATAGAAAGTTTTCGAATATTTTTACAGATTCCTGCCTGCAGGAAGGAAGGGTTACGCTGAAATTCGCAGATTTTAATTCAGATCTGTGCCCCATTAAATTCTCATTTTTGCTATAAATCCTTCCTTGCCGGTTATCCAGATATACTTCTCTGTAACATGGACCCTGTGTATATCAGGGAATTTATTTTCAATTTTTTCCCAGGTTTTGCCGTTATCTGTGGTTTGAAACAATGCACAACTATTATCTTTGTTTTTATCACCAGTGATTAACCATTTATTCTTACCTAAAAGATCAATGCTCCGTAACCTGTTGGATGTTATTTCTTGCATTTCCCATTCTTCCTTTTTCGGCCTCTTAACAAGTACCTTACCAGCAAAACTGACTGCAATAACTGTCCCTTTATGATCTGTTGCAAAATCTCTGATCTGTCCTGTTGGCCGGTTTAAATCTGAATATGTGTATGACCACCGCTCACGCAGATCAATATTCCTGATGATCACACCGTATCCGCTTCCCCAGATTTCATCACCGACCTTTTCGATATTGAGGATCATATGAGGTAATTCGTTAACCAGGCTCCACGACTGTGCACCATTGGTTGTTTGATAAATTCTGGAGAAAAATTTCCCGTTTTCTGAGAGAATTGCTGCAGCAAATCCTGAATCAATATTACTGAAATACATGCCATAAATCAGAATATTATGTGCTTCATGATCAATATGACAGTCATCCCAAACAGATCCTCCGCTGGATGTTTTAAGTAAGGTGTTTTGCTCCCCGCAAAGATATCCGTTGTTTTTATCAAGAAACTGAATCTGTTCGAAATAAAGGGAATCAAACTGGAATATCTGATGCCACGAGTGCCCTCCATTCGTTGTTTTCAGTAATTTGCCTGTACCATAGGAATATACATAACCGGTGTGGTTTCCAATCATCTCAATATCATGGATACCATCAGAAATGTCTGTGTTTTGTATGATCCAATCTTTTTTACAACTGTAAAAGGAAAGAAGAAAAATGGATAACAAAAGTGAATATCTGTTCATACGTCAAGTTATTCGGATAAGTCTGGTTACAATTTCAGAATAAAAGAAGCAGGGAATTATATTATTCCTTTGTGATAGTCAGGAAATAATAACCCCCATTATATTTTTCAAGTTTTCTTATTTGTTCATAATTATCATCCCAGGTACCATTCTCCAAATCATTTTTTAATTTCTTAACTGATTCCTGAACGATTTCCTCCGATAATAATGAAAAAACAGATATTCCATTTCTGAACTCATCTGACAAATATTTTTCAGGATATTTCCATGCGGAATAAAAAAAGCCATCTTTTAAATCGCCAGGTAACACAAAATCATAAATGGTAGCATTGTTATGAAATACGTTTTCAATCAAATCTTTTACATAATTAACATCAGGTAATGTTTTACAAGCCTTTTGATGAAATGGCTGAAAGTAATGTTTTATCCAGCAATCCTTTTCCCCACGGGTTGGATCTGCTGAAAACAGAATTAAATTTCCTCCGGTTCGTAATATTCTATACATTTCATTTATCGATTTTTCTAAGTCACTAAAATGATGAAATGCAAGAATACAGATAACACTATCATATGTGGTATCATTGAATGGAATATTCTCGGCAAATCCGCTGAACCAGTTAATATTTTTATGGATTTTTTTTTGATTTTGCATTACTTCTGAAGGCTCAAGTGCATGAATAACATTATTCGCTTCTGCAATCTTGAAAGAATAATTTCCTGTCCCAGCACCAATATCAGCGATTAAATTATTGTCAGATTTTGGAAGAAAATTTATAATGCGTTTTACTATTCGTTTGTCCGCTTCACGTGTTTTGTTATAGTTCAGACCAATTTTATTATATCTTATTTTTTCCACATTCATTTTTTGTACGAAAACTCAAACAACAGAATATACATACGACTATTCTTGAAGATTAATTCAAGTATGATGGGATCAGGAATGCAGGTCTTAATAATGTTGTACACAAAATATAAACTTGGGGAAAATCCCGGTTCCATATACTATTGGCTCCAGGGATTTAGATTATTTAATGGTAAACGAATCTTGATTTTAAGGCTGTTCATGAATTTTTGAATCAAATATCGTTAAATGCTATGCATTTGCGAACAGGTTATGATTGTGGCTCTGTTTGGACCGGCAATCTTCAACCGGATTTCTATTCTTCCTCAACCCCAGCCTTCATTCCTTAATCGACCACAAACTCCACACTTACACTCAAACAAACAAATATACCAGTAAACCAATACACCAATGTACCTTTCTTCCTCTACCTCAGCCTCAGCCTCAGCCTTCATTCCTTAATCGACCACAAACTCCACACCTACACTCAAACAAACAAATATACCAGTAAACCAATACACCAATTTACTTTTCTTCCTCTACCTC
>LJUQ01000122.1 GCA_001304505.1 Bacteroides sp. SM23_62_1 | reverse complement strand
CCTGATATTCCCCTGAGCCAAGTATCTGACACCACCATGTACCAGTTTGGTGCTCCTGCTTGAGGTACCCTTTCCAAAGTCATCCTGTTCGAGAAGCAGTGTTTTAAATCCTCTCGATGCAGCATCCACAGCAATGCCCAGGCCGGTTGCTCCTCCCCCGATGACAACTATATCCCACGGATCTTTGTGCGATCGCAATTCATCGAGCATGAATTCTCTTTTCATAAGAATAATTCAGTGGCCTGGTTAATAATATTATTATCTGCTTCCTGAATAAGCCCCGCTAAAAAACACTTTTATCTTTTTACCCTGTGAAATATATTCGTTACTTGAATTTCACAGGGTTCACCCTGTTAAATGCAAAGCAATTTTGCTCGCCCTGAGTAATTGGCACGAAAGTATTACACAGGGCAAGCAAAATTATTTAACAGGATTAACTTTTTTCTTTTTACTTTTATCTTTTATCTTTAAGTTGAATACCAGCTTTTGCTCCTTTCAAGTGCCTTATTCCAGTTCCTGATCGCTTCATTAAAACCAGCCAAATCGGATTCAGGAGTAAAAACTTTTTCGACCTGCCATTGTTTTTTGATTTCATCGATGTTTTTCCAGAAATTCACGGCAAGGCCTGCCAGGTAAGCGGCACCAAGCGCAGTTGTTTCGGTTATTCTCGGACGGATTACTTTTTTCTGTATGGCATTTGCCTGGATTTGCATCAACAGGTTATTAATTGCCGCTCCTCCATCTGCCCTCAGTTCTGTAATACTTATACCGGAATCTTCTGACATGGTTTTGATAACATCCATGGATTGGAAAGCTATTGCTTCCAGGGCAGCCCTGGCTATATGTGCTGTGGAGGTGTCTCTGTTAATCCCAATAATTGTGCCTGCAGCATACTGGTCCCAATGAGGGGCACCCAGTCCGACAAATGCGGGAACAAAACAAACACCACCGTTATTCTTAACAGATGCGGCGAGAAGCTCGATTTCCCCTGATGATTCAATCAGGTGCATTTTATCCCTTAACCATTGAACTACCGCACCACCAATAAAAATGCTTCCCTCCAGAGCATAATGAACTTCTTTATCGATTTTCCATGCTATTGTTGTCAGCAGGTTGTGTTTTGATTCGACCGCTTTTTCGCCGGTGTTCATGACAACAAAACAACCTGTACCATATGTATTTTTAACCATACCTTTTTCAATGCACATCTGGCCAAACAGGGCTGCTTGCTGGTCTCCTGCAATGCCGGCAACCGGGATTTCAACACCAAAATGATCACCGGATGTATATCCGTATACCTCACTGCTCGATTTCGAATCCGGTAGCATATTCAAAGGGACATTTAAAATCTTCAGGAGTTCTTCATCCCATTTCAGGGTATGGATGTTAAAGAGCATGGTTCTGCTGGCATTACTCACATCTGTCACATGTAACCTGCCATTGGTAAGTTTCCAGATGAGCCAGGTATCTACCGTGCCGAAAGCCAGCTTCCCTTTATCGGCCCTATCTCTGGCACCAGGAACATGATCGAGTATCCATTTAATTTTAGAGCCGGAAAAATAGGCATCTATAACAAGCCCTGTCTTCTCCCTGACCGTCCTGTTATGCCCTTCTTTCTTTAGTTGGTCACAGATACCGGCTGTTCTGCGATCCTGCCATACAATTGCATTATATACAGGAACACCTGTATCCTTATCCCATACGATGGTTGTTTCTCTCTGGTTAGTTATTCCGACAGCAGCTATATCAGAAGCCTGAATTCCCTTTTTATCCATGACATCCACCATAACAAGCTTTTGAGTCGTCCAGATCTCTTCAGGATCATGTTCAACCCAGCCCGGCTTTGGAAAGATCTGTTTGAATTCACGCTGGGATACACCAATGATCTGGCCTTCATGATCAAATAAAATTGCCCTGTTGCTGGTGGTTCCTGAATCGAGAGATAAAATGAATTTTTTCATTAATTGTTATCATTTAGATTTTCAGGTCACAGGGAACCACAGGGAATAAAGAGTTTCACAGAGTTAATAATCTCCGTGGTTCTCCTATTACCTCAGTGTAACTCTGTGACCTTATTTCATTCTAATACAATTTTCTTTAAAATCTTGCCCGGCAATTTACCCGTATGTTCCCCCTCTTTTATTACTATTTCACCATTTACTATCACATATTCAATGCCGGCTGGATACTGATGTGGATCCTCCCAGGTTGCGCGGTCGATAACCGTATTGGGATTAAAAACCACAAGATCGGCAAAATAATCTTCTTTGATTTGTCCCCTGTTAGAAAGACCGAATTTTTTAGCAGTACGTGATGTCATTTTTTGAATTGCCTGTTCCATTGTCAGGACATTTTCGTCCCTGACATATTTGCCGAGAATTCTTGGGAAGGTTCCATAATATCTTGGATGCGGTTTACCCTGATGGAGTATTCCGTAAGGTGCAACGGCTGAACCATCTGAACCTACAACAGATAATGGATGAACAAGGATCCGTTTCAGGTTATCCTCATCCATAATAAACTCAATCATATTGACACGGTTCTCTTCCTCAATCAACAGGTCTCGCATGAAATCATAGGGATCCTTGCCGGTGCGGGCTGAAGCTTCAATAATATTCATGCCTTCGAATATTTTATTTTTCTCACTGAAGATTGATGATAACAGAATCTTATCCCAGGAACCGATCTTTTTTTCCTGCTGGCTGGAATAGGAGCGCAGTTGTTCATCCAATTCCGGGTCTTTCAACCTGGCTATAAAGTCTTTATTGGTTCCCTGCTTTGCCCACATCGGGAAAAAGAAGTCCAGCCCCGTGGAGGCTGCAATGTAAGGATACCTGTCAATCATGATATCAATTCCTTCCCCTGCAGCCTTTTCAACCATCACGATTGCATCGTTCATTTTCCACCAGTTACCAGGATATGAAGCCTTAAAATGTGCGATCTGTAAACTAATATTTGCTGTCCTGGCTATATTTATTGCTTCATCGATAGCTTCAAGCAGATGATCACCTTCGTCCCTCATATGGGTGGCATAAATCCCATTGAGTTTTGAAACACTGTTACACAGTTCAATGATTTCTTTTGTTTCCGCATAGCTGCCCGGAGAATATTCAAGGCCGGTAGACAGTCCCAGAGCTCCTGCCTTAATATATTCTTCAACAATATGTTTCATTTCAGCAATCTGCATTTCGGAAGCAGGTACATCATTGAACCCAACAACTTTACCCCTGATATTTCCATGTCCTACATGGGTTGCATAATTAAGTGCGATACCCTGGCCTTCAAGACGCTGGAAAAATCCATTAATATCAATCCAGTCCGGTTCAATTTCGAATTCATCTTTCAACCTTTTTTTCCATTCATTCAGCACCTCATCTGCGATAGGGAATGGCGAACTGCCGCAATTGCCACTTATTTCTGTCGTGATGCCCTGCCGGATATGACTCTCAGCTTTTGGATTGGCGATCAGTTCCACATCTGTGTGCGTATGCGCATCGATAAATCCTGGAGAAACAACCAAACCTTCTGCTTCTATTACGTTTTTAGCTTTGTCTTTATCGATATTTTTACCGATCATAAAAATTTTGCCGGCTTTGATTGCGATATCAAGATCCTGCCCAGGATTTCCCAGTCCATCATAGATTACTCCTCCGGAAATGATCAGGTCGATATCTTTTTTGCCTGAACATCCCTTGATCAGCAGATAAGAACCAGAAGCTCCTAAAAATATTGATCCTTTTAATGAATGATTGATGAATTGTCTGCGGGTAAATTTATTTTTCATGAGACTTGACTTTATCTTGATAAAATAATTTTTCAATAATTATTGTTCCTCAAACAGGCACCATAAAGATATTTAAATTCATCTGGAAGATGAGTAAAATGTTCTGATTTAAATTACCGGTTATCAAGAAATTGTAAATATGTAATTCAATACATTAAAAAATAATTAAAAAAATACCTTTAAAAAATTTGTTAATTAAAATATTTTATTTAAGTTTGCATTGCAAACAAAAATGTATAACAAATTAAATTGTGTTATTATGGAAAGTAAATCTTATTTGAATTTGGTTGAAAGCAAAGCTTATAGGACCGTTTTTATTGATGGAACCTTTGACATGTTTTTTGGATTATTTCTTACAGGTGTTGGAGTGAATGTCGTTCGACTAAAGATGGGGATGGACACCTCCAATGCGATAACCCTGTCTGTATTGCTATTGATACCTATATTTATCCTGGTAAAAATATTCTTAACCATGCCAAGGATCGGGTATGTGAAATTCAGCATGACCAGGATAAAAAGAAATTTCATTGCACTGGTAATTGCCATTTTCATCCAACTGGTTTTCGGAATATTATTCTTATCCACATTCGTAAGGCTGCCGGAAGTGGAATTGTTCTCAAAGGTGATCAATCCGGTTACTCAGTTCATATTTATTGTAGTATTCTTCAGCATTATTGGATTTTTCATTGACTATAACCGGTTTTATCTGATTGGTCTTGCTGGCGGAATAGGCCTTTTTTTGGTGGATCTTGTAGTTAACAAATTGGCTTCAATCCTGATAGTTGCATTTTCATTTGGTTTTACTGGTATTTTTTTGTTCACAACAGGATTAATATTATTCCTCAGATTCTTAAAAGATTATCCGAAACCAGATTTATCAGTGTAAAATGGAAAAGAATATTCCTGAGCATAATATCAGTCAGATACTGGAGGTTGAGAGGTTGTTTCATGAGCCTGCCAGGATAGCAATTCTTTCTTTATTATATGTGGTTGAAAGTGCGGACTTTTTATTTATCATGAATCAGACAGGACTCACACAGGGTAATTTATCAAGCCATCTTAACAAACTTGAAGAGTCTTCTGTCATTGAGGTAATCAAATCCTTTGCCGGTAAGAGGCCACGCACTACTATAAAACTGACTGCGGAAGGAAGACTGAGATTTAAGAATTATGTTGATTCAGTGAAAGATTTTTTTGGATCATTGTAAAAGATATTAGTTAACAGTTACCGATTTTTGGAAAGAGGCTGAGACAGAATGACGAACATGTTTATTTATTTATTAGTTAATTTGATATTTTGCGCTTTATTTGACAATGCACTTGTTCTTTAACGTACATGCTGTGTCCTAAATCGTTACAAAAAAAAATATCTTCAATTCACGCAGTTTTAAATTATTTAATTGATTATTAACCAGATGCAGTAACTGGCATATGAATTGTAATTAATGTATGTTTTATGCAACTAATATCATATAACCATCTAAACCATCTGAAATGTTTACAAACATCCTTAAAGTTGCCATCCGAAAGATCAGGAAAGAATTTGGTTACAGCCTGATAATTGTTCTTGGTCTCACAATTGGCATTATAAGCAGTCTGTTCCTGCTTCTTTATGTCTTTGATGATCTGAGTTATGATCAGTTTCATGAAAACAAGGACCGTATTGTGCGGGTTATTTCTCATATAACAGAGACTGATGACGAATTTACCTGGGGAGTTGCCCAGATACCTTTTGCTCACCAGGCAAGGGAAGACTATCCGGAAATAGAAGAATTTGCAAGGATCTATCCCTTTGGCAGGCAGTTATTTATGTATAACGACATCAAACTTTACGATGAAAATGTTCATTATGCCGACAGTTCGGTATTTGATGTATTCAGCTTTGGACTGATGAGGGGAGATCCTGCTACTGTATTGACAAGGCCTAACACGATGGTAGTAACTGAATCTTTTGCAAAAAAATACTTTGGTGGTGAAGATCCCTTTGGAAAGACAATCGAAGTTGGGAGGGGGCAGAGTTTTGAGGTTACGGGTGTCATGCAGGATGTACCCCATAATTCGCATATAACATTTTCGGCGCTCGTATCAAGGACCACTCTTCCTGCCGATGCAGAGATTGGTAGCTGGGGGAACTTTGGTGTATATACATACCTCTTACTGGCAGAAGGCACAGATTATATGGTTTTGCAGGATAAGATGAAGGAAATGTATGATAAATACATGGCTGAGATATTCAGGCAATATAACATCAGTATTGAGTATCTGCTGGAACCGATCACAGATATTTATTTAAAATCTGAAGCACGAGGTGGTACAGGACGAAGCGGTGACATCACCTACGTTTATATTTTTTCCATTGTAGCTTTTTTCATGTTATTGATTGCAAGTATCAATTATATGAACATGGCAACTTCCCGGTCAACACACCGCGCAAGAGAGGTTGGATTAAGAAAGGTTGTTGGATCCAGCCGATGGCCGTTAATCCTGCAATTCCTCAGTGAATCCGTTATTCTCACAATTATCGCATTGATTATCAGTATTGTTATTGTGATTTTGTTGATGCCCTCATTTAATCAGATAGCGGGCAAATTGTTTGATATAGATTATTTAATTAATCCACAGGTGATCCTTACCCTTATAGCAATCATCGTTTTTGTTGGTGTCCTTGGGGGCAGTTACCCTTCCTTTTACCTGTCCCGGTTTAATCCTGTATCTGTTTTCAAGCAGGAGATAGGTGCAGGCAGATCTAATTTTCTTATAAGGAAAATACTTGTAGTCCTGCAATTTGCTATTTCATTTGCACTGATCATTAATACGTGGGTTATATTCAAGCAGCTTAATTATTTAAAGAGCAGGGAACTTGGATTTGTTCCTGAAAACGTGGTTATTATTGAATTGGAAAACAGGCAGATGATGCAGCAGTACCCGGTTTTCAGAAATGCTCTTCTTGAGGGCCCGGATATTATTAACGTATCGAGTTCCAACAATAAGATCGGTGAGAGTACAGGGAAAATACTGATGCAGGTTGAAACGTCGGAGGGTATGCAGGAGCGGGGGGTCAACCTGTATGCTGTCGATTATGATTTTGTTGAAACCATGGGGATTGAGATGATCCAGGGAAGGGATTTCTCAAGGGATTTTATGTCGGATACAACAACCGGTGTGATCATCAACGAAACCATGGCGAAGCGGTTCAACTGGGATGAACCACTGGGTAAAAAACTTTCATTTGTAGGAGGAGATCAGGATGTCGAGCCTTACCGTGTTGTAGGTGTTATGAAGGATTTTCACCAGCTGGGTCTTTATAGTCCACTGGAAACACTGATGTTCTTATTAAGGGCGAATGGTTATTATGCTAATGTAAAAATTGAGGATCAGAACGTAAAGGAAACACTGCAGTTTATCGAAAGCAAATGGTTGGAGATTTTTCCGGACCGGCCATTCCATTATACGTTTCTTTCAGATGATTATGCCGAGCAATTCAGATCAGATGAAAAGAGAGGGGTAATATTTACCTATTTTTCAATTTTGATCATCATCATCGCATGCCTTGGAATCTTTGGGCTGGCTTCCTTCACCGTGGAACAACGTACGAAGGAAATTGGCATACGGAAGGTATTGGGTGCCAGTGTTGAAAGAATTGTAAGGATTATCAGCAGGGAATTTTTATTTCTTGTATTAATCTCCATGATCCCTGCCTTTATCGGTGCATATTACTATTTGAAACACTGGCTTCAGGATTATGCCTATCCTGCCAAAATAGATCCATGGATGTTTATCGGTACAGCTCTGGCGGGGATCATCATAACCCTGATTACTGTCAGTTACAGTACGATTAAAGCAGGCCTTACCAATCCGGCTGAGTCGTTAAGGTTGGAATAAGAAGACTGAGGCTCCCCCTGTGAAATGCAAGCCCTGTCAGGGCTTGCATTTTTGCAAAGTAAAATTATTTCACAGGGCAAGGCTTAGGCTAAGAGTGTGTGAAAGTGCGCAAGTGTAAAGATGGGAAGATGTACAGGTGGGAAAGTGTGAAAGTGGGAAAGTGGGAAGTTGTAATCAATGAATTCTGCAAATTTGTTATTAAAATTCTAGGCAAACCGGGCAAAAGTAACTTATTCATATCTTAATGAATCTGCCGGATTTTTTAAGGCTGCAGAAATGGTCTGGGAACATACTGTTAGCATGGCAATAAGAATGGCCAGAATAAAGGATAAAAGAAACGGTATAATTGACAGATCAATTCTGTAAGCGAAACCGATCAACCAGGACCTGCCAAAATACCAGCCCAAAGGCCATGCAATCAGCGTTGCTATTCCAAGAAGAATCAATGTCTCACGGCTGATCATTGCAATAATCCTTAATACAGAGGCTCCCATGACTTTCCTTATCCCGATCTCTTTTGTACGTTGTTCTGCTGTAAATGCAGCCAATCCAAATAAACCAAGGGAAGCAATAACGACTGCCAGGATCGAGAAAATTATAAAAATGGTGTGTGTCCGTTGTTCTTCTGCATAACGGTCGGCGAAATCATCATCAATGAAAAAATATTCAAATGGCAGGTGATTGGTATATTCTTTCCATACTTTTTCTACCTCCCTGATAACATTATTCACATTAGCAGGATTAAACCTGATGGATAAATAAGGTATCCATCCCCATTCAGCCGGACGCAGGATAAACATATATGGCCTGATAGCAGAATGCAGGGGTTCAAAATGGAAATCCTCAACTACCCCAATTACCTGTCGATAAATTCTTCCCTCAGGCTTATCTCCTGGCCTGACCAGCCGGTTACTCAAAGGATCTTCAATATTTAAGTTCCTGACAGCTGTTTGGTTAATGACAGATGCTGTACTATCCGAAGCAATTTCGCGTGAAAGGAACCTGCCCATCCTCATCTTCAGTCCATAAGTTTCTGCAAAATCAAAATCACAATAGTTTATCTGTATAATGTAAGTCTGGTTCACAGGTCTTCCTTCAAGAAAAAAGTCTGTATTCTCTATATCATACCCCGGGACAGACCGGGAAGAAGCGGATGCTAAAACACCCGGAATCCTGGAAATTTCCTGCTTGAAAGATTCCACATGATCCGTCCCAACTTCACTAAAGCGCTGTATCACTAGAATCTGATCTTTATCAAAGCCCAGATCCTTACCTAGCATGAAATTTAATTGCTGATAAATGATAATAGTTCCCAGGATAATGAAAACTGATATCCCAAACTGGATTACAACAAGTATGCTTCTGAGTAAGCCACTTTTTGTACCGGATTCCAGTTTACCTGTAAGCACAGCAACCGGTTTAAACGATGACAGGTAAAATGCCGGGTAAATTCCCGCCAGGAGACCCACGATAAGACCAAGTATGATTAATCCGGGTATAACATACCACCTGCCAAAGTAATCGATATGCAGATCCAGTTTAATAAGGTTATTAAAATGAGGCAATAAGATCCCGACAATCAGGATTCCGATGATAAGTGCCAGGAATGTAAGGATAATAGATTCGAAAAGAAATTGCCTGATAAGAAGATTTTTGTCTGATCCAAATACTTTGCGTACTCCAATTTCTTTCGATCTTCCGGCTGACCTGGCGGTGGCCAGGTTCATGAAATTAATGCATGCAATGACGATAATAAAAATTGCAATGATCGAAAATACATAGATATATTTTTTATCATTCGAGGGTTTAAAAGGGTGTACAATCTCATTATTCAGGTGAATATCCTTTAAAGGCTGCAGGGCCATTTCAAATCTGTTACCCGCAGATTCCCACTCCTCAAAAGAGATTCCCAAGTGTTGCTCAATCTCAGGAACGGCATATTTTCGGACAATTTCCGGCATTTTTGATTCCAAAGCTTTCAGGTCAACACTTTCAGATATAAGAACATAGGTGCATAAATTATTCGTGGTCCATTCCGTTCCATCGGCTTTTTCAAGACTAGTATAGGAGGCCACAAAATCAAAATCAATGTGGCTGTTCAGGGGAACTTTCTGAAAAACACCGGTTACACGGTAATGTGTGGTGTCTGCGAAGATTTTTAATACCTTGTCAATGGGATCGTCTTTCCCAAAATATTTTTCGGCCATTTCTCCGGATATAACGATCGTATTGGGTTCATTTAATACGGTGGATGCATCCCCCCGAATCAGCTTGAATGTGAATATATTGAAGAATGATGAGTCGGCCCATAAAAATTTATCCTCAAGGAATGTTTTATCTTCATAACGAATTAACACATTATCCCATTCTTCAATCCTTGTAGCATCGATTACATCGGGAAGATCATTTATTAAAGTAGCAGCTATTGGGGCAGCTGTCCATGCACTCTGAAATTCGAAATCGCCAAATTTACCTTTCAGATATAAACGTAAGATCCTGTCTGCCTTCTCATGAAAGTTATCATAGCTCAGTTCATAAAAGATAAATGCTATAATCAGAATACTGCAGGCGATCCCAATAGCCAAACCTCCAATGTTAATCAGTGTATAAATCTTGTGCCGGATGATGTTGCGGATAGCTAGCTTAAAAAAGGTTTTAATCATGGGTTGATCTTCAAATTACAGATTTCGGTGCTTCCATATTCCGAGCCTCTTATTGCCTCACAATCTTCCCGGTTGTCAGCCTTTCCCCATTTATCCTGACTTCATATATAAACATACCTGTCTGGTTATTAAAGAAAACATCCGGTATTGTAAAATCTGTAAGTCCGGGCATACAATTGTTTTCCGATTTATATACCACCTGTCCGATAAAATTAAAGATATTTATTGTTACAAAGGCGGGATCATGAAGCATTGTACGAATGGTAATATGTGTAGTAAATGGATTGGGGAAGGCGTATGTTTCAAAAGCACTTGCCGGCTTGTTTTCGCCAACCGGGCTAATTAATGCAATCTGTGCATCCATCCATTGGATGCGATTGTAAATCCAATCTTTCATGAACTCGATCTCTTCCTCATATGTTTGACCTATGAAATAGTTGGGCCATATATACTGACCGAGAACGGGAAAACGGTAAAAATTCCGGTCTTTAGCAGCATCGAGAACAGTAGCCAGCGAATCGATAATTTCATATATATGATCAACATGAAATGGGTCCTGGCGTAAATATTGCCAGCGTTTCTTCATTTCAATCTTAAAAAAACTATCCTGGAGAAGAATCGGCCACCAGAAAGGGACCTGGAATCCGTCACCCGGATCAATACCATACATAACCCATCCCTGCTGGTTAAATCCCTGGTAATAATCAGCATTCCCAAAAGAAAGGTTATGATCCCATAATGGCCCCATTACGAGTTTACCATTTTTATCTTTATAAAAGAATGCGCTTAATCTGTAGGCATCCACATTACGATTGAGTTCATTGATTAAAAAATAGTCAATAAATGAGTATACGTCAGCATAAGACTTGTAATCTGATGAAGGGTCATCTTTATTCATTCCGGATAAGGCGTATTCAAATAAAGTAACATAGTTTTTTATATATTCTCTTTGCTCGGTTGGCATATCCTCATACTCCGGGTAGATATAATTGATAATGATATCACCGCCATACATTCCGGGATAGGGTGAGATCCAGAAATCGCCGGGTCGGTCGATACTCAGGATATAACCACCGGAGAGATCACTACCTGAGATTTCGTCAGGATTTAGTTTTGAAATGTTCACCCTGTTTGAATCACGCTTAATTTTCTCCATCAGCAGGTATACTCCGTGGTAATCATTGTTGATAAATAGCTCACAGAAACGGGTCCGCGGAGCCCACTGGCCCATCTCATTGCCCAGCTGGAATGTGAGGGCATTACGCATCAGCGTCTTGTCCGAATAGGGACCATGCAACACCCAATCGTTCTCGGCAGGAAGGCCCAGCAGTGAAACATTGTTGTTCTCTCCGGTTTCAGTCCTTGTTTCAATGGTGTAATTTTTCTTTTCAAACATCTGTGACGAAGACCCCCTGATTTCAATGCCAATGATACCGTCATAATCGGTAAAGGGATCCGTTTTCTGATTTATACCGCCGGGATTATTGATAATACCCATATGGACTTCAATCTTCGGTTCATCGGGTATCCACTGGCCGTGGGTATTAATCAGGATCATTGGGAGGTTACTTTCTTCATATGTTAACGGTTCCCTGAACCAGTCCGGAGTGTTTCTGAAAAGAATATCCGGGCTGTCTATTTTTGCATGAAGAAAAATTATCCCGGTAAGATCCGAAGAATTTGTGGATTCATTCAGTATCTGTACTGCAAAGGTATTATTTCCGCCAACCAGCTGATCCACAGACAATTCAAAACGCTCCGGCTGGCCGCCCTGGTACATTATTGCTTCATGCAGAGCAGTGATGCTGCTATTAAACAAAGGAGGATCATCCGTAACATTATACGACCGGGCCACTTCATGATCATTCAGATAGGCTATAAATGCATCGTCATAATCGATATCAAGCAGGAGTTGTTCAGCCACAGAGCTATTCTCCAATTGAAAATCTATCCTGAGGTAAACAGAGTTTACATAGGAAATAAGTGTATTGTCATCATTATCCCCATAACCGACACTTCCCGGGCCGGTGCTCCAGCTGCTGTCATTGAAGGCAGAAAGGTGCCAGTCAGCAGGTGGCGGACTTGTTGCGGGGAGGTATCTCCACTCATCATCATACAGGATAATCGATTCCCAGTGAGACTGGGCTGTCAGGAAAGTGCTCAGTACTGACAATGTAACAAATAAAGTTGTTACCTTTTTCATTCAAAACATAAAGTGTATCAAAGACAAAATAACTATTTTTTATTAAATGATAAAATAAGCATTGCATAAGGTGAGAACAATATATTGACTATAAGAATCAGATTACTGTTGCACGGTGCAGGCTAAATCACCTTTATTTTGCTGATATGATCCGGAAGTATTGGGTATATGTCAACTGATTACCTGACTGCAAAGTTTACACATTCATCAGATATTATTTCATAACAGAATCTTATTTGTTACATTTGCACACCATTATTATGCTTTGAATTATTGCTCTGTCAGGAATCCATAATTCAAAAGTTATCTTGTTCATAACATTAGGGAAAGAGTTTAAGCATTACATGTTATTATAGTTATCGGGGTGTAGCTCAGTCAGGTTAGAGTACTGGTCTGGGGGACCAGGAGTCGGTGGTTCGAATCCACTCACCCCGACAAAAGCAAAAAAACCTATCCGCATTAGCGGCAGG
>LJUQ01000121.1 GCA_001304505.1 Bacteroides sp. SM23_62_1 | reverse complement strand
TGATCTGTTCAAAACCGGTGATTTCAAGTACCACCAGTTCTTTGATGCCGACGGTAAGATCGTTATTGCCGATATAGGACATTATGAAAGTGAACAATTTACTACGGAAATATTTCGTGAAGTACTATTAAAAAATTTCCCTAAATTTGCAGTTCATTTTTCAGGAATAAACACCAATCCGGTAAAATATTTTTAAAATGGCAGCAAAGAAAATTACAGAAGAAGTAACAGAAATGTCTGTTGAGGATAAATTACGGGCACTTTATGATCTGCAGCTGGTTGATTCAGGCATAGACAGGATCAAGATATTACGTGGTGAATTGCCCCTTGAGGTACAGGATCTGGAAGATGAAGTGGAAGGGTTGGAAACCAGGATTACAAACCTTAATGCCGAGATTACCACACTGCAGGAGGCTGTGAGCAAGAAAAATAATGAGATCCAGAATTCACAGGCACTGATAAAGAAATACCAGGAGCAGCAAAACAACGTACGAAATAACAGGGAATTTGATTCATTATCTAAAGAGATTGAGTATCAAACACTTGAGATTGAACTTTCTGAAAAAAGAAAAAAAGAGTTCACTCTGCAGGCAGATGAAAAAAAAGTGATGATAGAGGAATCTGGGAAGGTTCTCGATGAGCGAAAGGGTGATCTGCAGAATAAGAAGACTGAACTCAATGAGATTATTGAAGATACAAAGAAGGAAGAAGAGTTGCTCATAAAAAAGTCGCAGGAAATTCAATCAAGGGTAGAGCAAAGACTTGTTACGGCTTATATCAGGATACGGAACAATGCCAGGAATGGGCTGGCTGTTGTGACCGTCCAGAGGGATGCCTGCGGAGGATGCTTCAATAAAATCCCTCCTCAGCGGCAACTTGATATCCGTTCAAGAAAGAAAGTCATCGTTTGCGAATATTGCGGCAGGATCCTTGTTGATTTCGACAGGGAAGAGCAGGAGAGTAATTAAAAAACCAGAACACATCTTTTTATGATTTTCCGTATCATCAGTCTACTCCTGCTACTGATGACCTCAATCCACAGTTCTCCACAATATGTCATGACCGGAAATATGAGAATGGCATGGGAGAATATTGTGGATCTGGAGCTCGACAGTGTGCGGGCCTGCCTGGATAATGAAATGCATTCGAATCCTGAAAATCCTTACCTTTTCTACTACAATCATTATACCTGTTTCCTGAACACACTTTTATCCGGTATTACTGCAGATTATGAGCAATTCATGGGAGTATCCGGTAAGTTGACTGAAGCACTCAGGGAATCAGATTCCAACCATCCTGAATACCTCTTTCTGCTTTCTTCCATGAACCTGCAGAGAGCATTCCTCAATTTTTATTATGGTGATCAGTGGCAGGGAATCAAAAATTTCTATACCGCATACAGGATGGCAAAACAAAATTCATATGATTACCCCTTGTTTAACCCAAATCTTAAGATTGAAGGTATCTCTGAACTAATAATAAGTTCTGTTCCTGAGAATTACAAATGGATTCTTAACTGGCTGGGCATTGGGGCTGAACTTCGGGAAGCCATTGGAAAGCTTGAACGATATTACGCGACGTGCAGCGCAGAGGAAAAACCGGAGGCACTGATCATCCTTGCGCTGGCATATGGCCAGATTTTGGTTGACAGGGAGAAGGCCTATGCACTTTTACAGGGATGTGAAGAAAGGACAACAAACAGGTCCATTGTTAAGCCGTTTTTAGCCTATTATGCATCCGTATCGGGGCATGTGTCCGAGGCCGTCAGGGTGCTGGAATCAGGCCTGCAGCAGGGTGAGATATGGCGTAACCAGGCTGCTCTGTTGCTCGGAACAGCAAAACTTAACGGGCTTGAGCAGGAGGCGGGCCAATACCTTGAGGATTTTCTCTGGAATTATAAAGGAATAAATCATATCAGGACGGCTCACCATAAATTGTCGTGGTATTATCTCATAAATGGTGACACAACCCGGTATATTCGTCATAAACAAATGGTATTATCAGCAGGAACAGATTTATTTGCTACGGATAAACAGGCCACTGCCGAAGCCTCCGTTCCCGGTTATCCTGATATTCATCTGTTAAAAGCCAGGCTGCTGTTCGATGGAAGTATGTATGACTGGTCACTTGAGATACTTGAAAATATATGTATGGATGAGCTGGACACAGAAAAGGAACAGCAGGAATTTGCCTACAGGATGGCACGGGTTTGCCAGAAACTGGAAATGACTGCCAGGGCTAAAGAATTATACCAGGCAGTTCTGGCTACAGATCATCATCTTCAAACTTACTATGCACCTTACTCTGCATTACAGCTGGGCTTGATGGCGGAATCGGAAGGACGGTATGAAGAAGCCGTAAAATACTATGAAACCTGCCTCGAGATCAATAAAGGAGAATATCGTTCCGGGATTGAACGGGAAGCAAAGATGAGACTTGAAAGATTAAGAAATCAATGATCCCAGGAGACCTGAAAAAATTTGTTTTCAGGGACATTCATAAGATGTGATTGTGTATCAGAATAGAACTGTTTACATAACTGGCGGTCCTCCTCAGACAGATTATATAATTCCATTACCTGGTCCGATGCATTTGCAGGAATAAGCCTGAACAGGTTTTTTCCATCCTCGTCACGTTTATAAACCCAGACAGGAAGGTAGGTGTAACCTGTGATGCTTGTCTTATTTGTTTTAACAAGCTCCAATTCAAAAATAATACCGCCATCCCTGTATCTGTCACGCTGGTTTGAGATAAAATTTCCCAGGGAGTAAACAACAAGCCTGGAAGGCATGGAATCCTTTTCATTGATATATATCCTGACAGGCTGAACAACATGTGGGTGGGACCCGATAATAACATTAACACCTTCCTTAAACAGGAATTGTGCCAGTTCTTCCTGACTTTTATTTTCTTCCCTTTCATATTCATTTCCCCAGTGAAGGCATGCAATAAGAAAATCCGGCTCCGCTGCGAGTGCTTTTTGAATATCATCATGGATCATTGATGTATCAATATAATTCACAATATTGGGAGGGGATACTTCCAAACTGTTAGTGCCGTAAGTATAATTCAAAATGGCAAGAAGAATATTATTTTTCTCAACCAACAGAGGATACCTCAGATCTCTCTGGTATTGAGATTCAAAGGAGCCTGTCATGATCAGACTTTGCTGTCGGAGGGTTGTGATGGTACGTTCAAGGCCTTCCTTCCCACGATCAAGGGCATGGTTATTGGCGTTAACCAGGATATCAAATCCTGTCTCCTTAAGGGCAACGCCCAGTTCATCCGGGCTCGAGAACTGAGGATATCCTTTATAGGGAGGGCCGCCGAAAGTAACCTCGAGGTTCCCAACAGCAATATCAGCCTGCTCAATGAAGGGTTTCAGATAATCGAAACAGGAATGATAATTATAACCACCACTATCCGGATCCATTGCTGCAGCTATCTGTGCATCATGCCCCATAATATCACCTGTAAAAAGAATACGTAACCGGCTGGTTTCGGTATTTTGGGCCGCAAGCCATGTCATAAGAATGACCTGTAGCAGGAATGATAATATGAGGGTTTTTGGCATGAAGAATTGTTAAATTGTTGATTGTTAAATAGAACCGTTATCAGAAATGATGTAATCCCGAGGGAACAGAGTGACCGAGGGACCTCGTCGGATCTGACCAAAATGCCTGTTATACCGGCGATCCCTAAGCTGAAGCAGGCGGAGATCCACCCAAACTCAAATCCGCCAGGAACCAGGAACAAGCAACCATTTACCAGCTTCCCCCGGCACCACCGCCTCCGAAGGAACCGCCGCCACCACCTCCGAAGCCACCACCGCCGAAGCCTCCAAAACCTCCTGAACCGGAGGTGAATCTGTTAAAACTGCCGCGGTGAGAACTTCTGGATCCGCCTAACAGGGTTAATGCTACCCAGAAAGGCAGTCCATGCCCAATGGCATAACGGCGTGCAGACCTGATCTTGCCTGCAATGGAAATAATTATGATAAGGATCACAATAAAAAAAATGAAAACAGACAAATAGGTATCTGCTGACTCATGCTTCTGTATATAATCATCTGGAGTGTATTCGCCCCTGGTTAGATCAATAATCGTATTGGTAGCTGCCTCAAGTCCTTCATAGTATTTTTGTTCTTTAAAAAACGGGATCAAGTCATAGTCAATGATCCTATTTGCTATAGCGTCAGGTACAGTGGCTTCAAGGCCATAACCGGTTGCAATGAAAACATCTCCGTGCTGTCTGTCCGGTGATGGGTTCAGAAGTATGACGATACCATTGTCCTTTTCCCTGGTTCCTACACCCCATTCTTCACCCAGCTGAAACGTGAAATCAGAGATGTCATAGCCCCCAAGATCGTCAAGGATGACAATATAGATCTGTGTGGAGGTCTCGTAATAGAATGATTGAAGCTTATTTTCAAGATTATCCCGGATGGACGGGTCAAGCAATCCTGAGAAATCATTGACCATCCTTGGCGGCTGCATGGGACGAGGTATATCCTGCCCATTCAATGTATTAAATAAAAAAATCAGGACAGTAAGCTGAAGAAAAATATATTTGTTCATATGCTGGATTATTTATTCGGTATTTCTATCTGCCTGAAATGAATACTTTACAATGTGCTCACCCCCTGGCCCCCTCTCTCGCGGGGGAGGGAAGAACCTATGTTTAAGATTTTTTACTGGATTCCCCGAATGAGATTTCATCCGGCAGTTCATTCACATCATCAGGGCTGTAAGGAAAATGTTGTTTGAGTTGCTCACCAGCCATCATTATTGCCCTGGAAAGCCCGCCGGCAAAGTCACCTTCCCTGAATCTCTCAGCCATGACATCCTTGATATTATCCCAATAATCATCACCGACAACTGCGTTTATACCCGCATCTCCGAGTATGGCAAATGTGTGGTCATCAATCGCCAGGTAGAATAGTACTCCGTTTCTGAGGTTGGTTTTGTGCATTCCGAGTTTTTCAAAGAGATAAGCCGCCCGATCCATCACATCCCCTTTGCAGTGTTTGTCGAGGTGGATCCTTATCTCCCCGGAGGTATTTAATTCTGCCTGCCGTATGGCGTCCAGAATTTGATCCTTTTGTTCCGTTGAAAAGAAGTCTGAGGGCTGCATATTTAAAATTCAACAGTTGGCGGGGTTTCACTACCTTCCCTTGCTTCGAAATACTCTTTTTTATCAAAACCAAATATGGCTGCTACGATAAGCTGGGGAAACTTCCTGATATACCTGTTATACTCCATGGTGGCGTCATTAAATTTTTTCCTCTCAACAGCGATACGATTTTCTGTTCCCTCAAGCTGCGCCTGGAGGTCCAGAAAGTTCTGGTTAGCCTTGAGGTCAGGATATCTTTCAACAACCACCATAAGCCTTGACAATGCTGAACTCAATCCATCCTGTATCTGCTGGAATTGCTCGATTGATGCAGCATCCAGGTTCTGCGGATCGATATTTACGCCGGTGGCCTTTGCCCGGGCTTCAATGACCTGCGTCAGCGTTTCCTGTTCGAAATCGGCATAACCTTTTACCGTACTGACAAGGTTTGGGATCAGGTCGGCGCGGCGTTGATAGGCGTTCTCTACCTGGGCCCATTGTGCGGTGACACCTTCAT
This sequence comes from Bacteroides sp. SM23_62_1, assembly GCA_001304505.1. GTDB lineage: Bacteria > Bacteroidota > Bacteroidia > Bacteroidales > SM23-62 > LJUQ01. The sequence goes on along the minus strand of LJUQ01000121.1, from coordinate 8,439 downwards.
CAAGCTCAACCATCCGGTTATACCCGCATCCTGAAAGAAACGGGACAAGCAGGACCAGCAAACTGATCCTGAAGATAATGGAAAATGTTTTACTCATGTTATTCATTTGTTTTGGTTTGGATCGCAAAAGATTTTCAAAAATAACAAATAGAGCACAATCTGAATGATAAATACTGTATAAAGAATTAATTTTGTTAAAACCTGTTATTGGTATTTGTTCAATATACTTATCCACAGAAGGCACAGAGTATCACAGGATATAATTCCTCTGTAACCTCTGCGGTTTAAACATCTTAAAAATGACCCCGGAAGAGTTCAAAAAAGCTGTTTTACAGGGAATCCCGGAAAAGATTCCTCCTGACAGGGGATATGATCTATCTGTCAATCATGCACCCGGGAGGAAAGATATATTAAATCAGGAGGAGAAAAAACTGGCATTACGAAACGCGTTACGCTATTTCAGGAAGGAACATCATGGTATCCTGGCGAAGGAATTTCTGGATGAGCTGAACACCTATGGCCGGATTTACATGTACAGGTATCGCCCGGAATATGTTATTTCAGCAAGGAATATCGATGCCTTTCCTCACCGGTCGAGGCATGCAGCAGCCATTATGGTCATGCTGTGTAATAACCTGGATGAAGCGGTGGCTCAGCATCCCCATGAGCTGATTACATACGGAGGTAATGGCGCTGTATTTCAGAACTGGGCCCAATACCTTTTAACTATGAAATATCTTGCTGAGATGACGGATGAACAGACACTGGTCCTTTATTCCGGTCATCCGGCCGGACTATTCCCAAGTCATGCAGAGGCTCCAAGGGTGGTGGTTACCAACGGTATGGTCATCCCGAATTATTCATCGCATGATGACTATGAGCGGTTGAATGCACTGGGGGTGAGCCAGTACGGACAGATGACAGCAGGGTCGTTTATGTATATAGGGCCCCAGGGAATAGTACATGGAACAACAATTACCATTCTGAATGCTGGCAGGAAACTCGGGGATAATGAAAAGGGCAATCTCGCAGGAAAGGTATTTATTACCTCCGGATTGGGTGGAATGTCTGGTGCGCAGCCAAAAGCAACCGTTATAGCCGGCGGCATATGCCTGGTTGCCGAAGTCAACCCGAAAGCAATAGAAATCAGGAAATCACAGGGATGGGTCAGTGAAATCTACGATGGACTTGATAAACTGCTTAAAAGGATGGAGGAGGCACGGAGAGGAAAAGAAGCAGTATCACTAGGATATTACGGGAATGTTGTTGATTTATGGGAAAAACTTGTTCAGGCTGATATATCGGTTGAGTTGGGATCCGATCAGACCTCCCTGCATAATCCCTATGCCGGGGGTTATTATCCTGCAGGAGTGAGTTTTGATGAAGCAAACAGGATGATGTCTGCCGATCCGGAAAATTTCGAGAGACTAGTAAGGGATTCTCTCAGGCGCCAGGTTGATGCAATCAATATCATGGCTCAACGGGGGATGTATTTCTGGGATTATGGTAATGCATTCCTGCTGGAGGCGGGAAGGGCTGAGGCTGATATATTCCTCCCGGGGGGGCGTTATCGCTATCCTTCCTATGTGGAGGATATCATGGGCCCATTGTTTTTTGATTATGGATTTGGCCCATTCCGGTGGGTATGTACATCCAATGATCCGTCAGACCTTGCCATAACAGATAAGATTGCGCTGGAAGTGATGAAAAAACGTTATGAACAGGCACCTGATTATATACGGCTGCAGCTCCTCGATAATATCCATTGGATAAGGGAAGCCCCTGTGAATAATCTTGTGGTAGGTTCCCAGGCAAGAATTTTATATGCCGATTGTGAAGGAAGGATAAACATAGCCAGGGCATTTAACAGTGCGATCCGCGACCGTAAAATCTCAGCTCCGGTGGTGATCGGACGTGATCACCATGATGTGAGCGGGACGGATTCACCATACCGTGAAACATCAAATATCTATGATGGTTCCAGATTTACAGCCGACATGGCTGTTCACAATGTGATCGGAGATGCCTTCAGGGGTGCAACATGGGTAGCCCTACATAATGGTGGTGGTGTTGGATGGGGCGAGGTAATTAACGGAGGATTTGGCATGGTTTTGGATGGTTCTGATGAAGCAGGAAGACGGCTCGAAATGATGTTGTCCTGGGATGTGAATAATGGCATTGCCCGACGCAGCTGGGCAAGGAACAAAGGAGCCATGCGTACAATTGAAAATGAAATGAACAGACAACCCGGGCTGAATGTTACCATGCCTAATATGGTGGATGATAGTGTGATGGATGAGTTATTTACATGAACGGATTGCAGACCAGGTGCAAGGATGTTGATTGCAGCTGTATGCCCCTGATACTCATTGATGGAGGTGAAAAATGGGGTAATTGCCTGAAAATATCCACGGGGAAATATATGGCCGGTTAAAAATGATATGTTTTGGATATGAAGATGATAAAGAATTTACAATACGGATTATTTTGTCTTGTGATTATTTTAATCCTGTGTTACAGTTGTGAGGACCTGCTGACCGAACTTGTGAATAATGATCCCAGATCGGTCATTGCCGGATTGTGGCTTTGTGACGAGAGTGATGACTATCTTAAAGCCGTTAATGAGACATATTATGTTGAGATCGACCTTCATCCAACAGATTCCTCAAGGGTGCTTATTTCAAACTTTTTTAATGTTGATGATGATGCCCAGGCCGTTCTCTCCGGTGACCTCCTGACACTGCCTGTGCAAACGCTCCAGGGTGGATTTACGGTACGGGGGAGCGGATTAATCACCAAAAAAGGAAACCAGATCGACTGGACCTATCATGTTGACGATGGCAGCGGGATTGAGTATAAGATTACAGCAGTATACACGAAACAGGAATAGTTGGGGAAGGGTGGGGAAGTCAAGAGCAAGGAGTAAGGAGTAAGGAGTAAGGAGTAAGGAGTAAGGAATAGGGAGTAAGGAGTAGGGAATAGGAAATTGGAAGTTCTATGAATGAGAAAGTTACCAAACTCATAACTCTAACTCACTCCCACCGAGAACCGGGAACTGTTTTTCCGGTTTCCAACCGGACACATTCAGTCATCTGAAGTATAAACCAGACTTATTCGTTTATGATTAGCTTAGTTGTGGATCATTTTCACACAGCCTCTTCAATCATGAGATATCTTTTAATAAAAAGCGTTAACAAAAATCGGGTTGAGACAGAATACTTCAGTAGGATCCGGTGCTGAGCATGATAAGTGCACAATCAACAACTACTTTAATCCCTTTCTCCCGGGCAAGATCAACCAGCTCCTGGTTATGCGTTCCGGGATTAAATATGATCCTGGAAGGATTCAGGCTGAATATATATTCATAATATTCTTTCTGGCCCTCTTTGTTGAGGTACAGAACCACTGTATCGACTTCTGCAATATCCGGCTGGCCTGTCAGTATTTCAACATCTTCAATCTGACCGGGCCTTTTACCCACCGGGACAGCCACAAAGCCATGCCTCATCAGGCTTCTGACGCATTTGTAAGAGTATTTTGACTGGTTGGGACTGGCACCCAGAACAACACTTCCGGACATTGTAATCATTTTAGACAAAGTTAAAAAAATAACTATGTCACTATAAATTATTCATATCTTTAAAGAACCTGAAAATACGGAACAATGTCACAGGTAGCTGTTGTCATATTAAACTGGAACGGGATTGGCTATCTGAAAAGATTTCTGCCATCCGTTGTCGAATATACTAATCCTGAGATGGCAGATATTTATGTTGCAGATAATGGTTCGACAGATGAATCCATAGCATGGCTCAGAAAGAATTATGAACAGGTACAAATTATCATGCTCAACCGGAACTATGGTTTTGCCGGGGGATACAACCTGTCATTAAAGCAGATTTCATGCCGGTATTATGTTTTATTGAACTCTGATGTAGAGGTCACGGCACACTGGCTTGACCCGCTTGTCAAATTAATGGATTCAGATCCTGCGGTTGCTGCATGCATGCCAAAAATAAAATCTGCCGCTGCCCCTTCCCTGTTTGAATATGCCGGGGCTGCCGGAGGGTACATCGATAAATGGGGATATCCCTTTTGCAGGGGGAGAATCTTACACCATATTGAACCTGATGAAGGGCAGTACGATAGCAGTGTTGAGATTTTCTGGGCAAGTGGGGCATGTCTTCTCATACGCTCCGACCTGTTTTTTAAAGCCGGTGGTATGGATTCCTTCTTCTTCGCCCATATGGAAGAGATTGATCTCTGCTGGAGACTGAAAAACCTTGGATACCGGATAAGGTTTGTTCATGAGGCTCAGGTTTTTCACCTCGGGGGAGGAACACTTCCTAAAAAAAATCACAGGAAAACTTATCTGAACTTCAGGAATAACATCATCTTACTGGTCAAGAACCTGCCTGCAAAAAAATTAGCCGGTGTCCTTGTTGTCAGATTTGTACTTGATTTTGTAGCTGCAGCTTTTTTTCTGATCAAACTTGATCCGGGAGAATCTTTTGCTGTTGTGAAAGCCTATTTTTCCTTATTGTTCCATACCAGGAAGATTTTCAGGTTGAGAAAAGAACACAGGGTAAAGGACTGCCCCCTTCATCAGAATGAAATATTTAACGGCAGTATTGTATGGAATTTTTATATCAGGAGAAAGAAAACATTCAACCTGCTTGGATTTTGAATTGTAGATTTACCGGATATTATAGTACCGGATAATTAAATTGTGAACAAAATCATTTTATACCTTAAGTTATTGCGAATTGTTAATATTATTTATAGCTTAGTTTCTTTTTTTACAGAATAATTTAATTATTTTATAATCCAAATCAGATTACTGACAGCCTTATGTCTGAAAAGGAAAATCCGATTATTCTAATTGCTGATGATGATCCTTCCTGTCTGATTATTCTAACTGAATTTCTCAAGTCCACAGGTTTACAAATCATAACTGCCACCGATGGTGTCCTGGCATTCGAGGAAGCTATAAAAAATATCAATATTCATCTGGTGATCATGGATATCAGGATGCCTAAAATGGATGGTTTGGAAGCAGTGAGGCAAATCAAAAAGCACAGGCCCACATTACCAGTCATTATCTACACTGCTTTAAATGATCCGGATTATAAGTTTCTTTTCAAAAAGCTGAACTGTCATGACTTTCTTCTCAAGCCTGTACCCCCTCAGCTAATACTGGATACGGTTTCAAAATATATCCAGTTTCAAACCGATGAATACGGAACAGGGGAGTATTATCTCAGTTAAACATGACAGAACGATATAAGCTTATTCCTCGCTGATCTGATTCATCATTATTAACCAGTTCAAAACGCCCCCCGTTTTCAGAATAATTGTATTTGTCAGATGGTTGGGTAAAAGGTCAGAGGCAGGGTATTAGTTTCTCCAGTTCTACTGCACGTGAACCTTTCAGCAGGATTGTTGCATGTTTGATCGGTTCTTTTTTTAGTTTACCGGTCATTTCTTCTACATTTCTGAAACATTGCCATTCACCAGGGATATCAATACCTTCATAAGCTTCCCCGACAAGGAAAATATGTCTGAATCCCATTTTCTGAATGAGCCTTGTAAGATTAGTATGTTCCTTCCGGGACGAATCTCCCAGTTCTTTCATTTCTCCAAGAATCAGCACCTTGTGTTTATCAGGATACTGAATGAAATTCATTAATGCTGCTTCCATGCTGGTGGGGTTGGCATTATATGCATCAACAATGATTTTGTTATATTTTGTTTTTTCCATCTGTGATCGTAACAGCTCAGGGAAATAGCCTTCAATTGCCTGTATAATCTTTTCAGGCCCGATGTTGAAATAGTGCCCGATTGTGGCAGCAGCGAGGATATTTTCGAGATTATAATGGCCCACCAGATGTGTTCTGACCGGCAATTGGATGCCGGGATCTTTACCAAATATCAGCATTAATGCCAGGTAAGGGTGTGTTTCCAGAATTTCAGCTGTGCACAGTGCATCAGTACAATGTCCGTAGTGGATTATCGTACCGCGGAAATTTTTCAGCATATTCATCAGGATACTATCCTCACAATTTGCAAAAGTACAGCCATGTGTTTCAGCCAGGTATTCATACAGTTCCCCTTTTGCTTTCCTGACCCCGGTTACTGATCCAAAACCTTCGAGATGGGCTCGGCCAATGTTGGTAACCAGCCCGTATGCCGGTTGTGTGATACGGCACAACATACTTATTTCACCGATATGGTTTGCGCCAATCTCTACCACCGCGATCTGGTGTTCCTGTCTAATACCGAGGATTGTAAGGGGGACCCCGATATGATTATTCAGGTTGCCAGGCGTGGAAAATACCTGATATTTTTGGGATAAGATCCTGGATATCATTTCTTTGGTGGTCGTTTTTCCGTTCGATCCAGTAACGGCAATGATTCCGGATCTGAGTTTTGATCTGTGATATGTTGCGAGATCCTGGAGAGTGGTAAGGGTATTGTTAACCAGTATACATCGTTTGTCTGTTATGACCGATGGATCATCAACCACGGTATAGGCAGCTCCCTTCTCAAGGGCATCGGCAGCAAATTTGTTACCATCATACTTTTGTCCATGCAGGGCAAAGAAAATTGAGCCGCGGACAGGTTTTCTTGTATCGGTGGTAACAGATGGGAAATGACAGTATAACTCATATAGTTCCCGTGTATTCATCAAGGTAATAAGTAAAAAAAAACCTCATTATTTAAATGAGGTTTTGAAGTATAAAGAACATTTAATATTAAAGTCCGGCTGAACTTCCCACTCTGGTCATGGCACATCTGAATCCGAGATCATCCCTGGCGGCTTCCTCATCCAGGAATCGTCTGGTTCCGGGGCTCAGCCAGTAAGCACGGTCTTTCCACGAACCTCCTTTAAACACCCTTGCACGGTTATTTATCAGGCTCGTGATATCCTGTTCAAACTGGGAATACATCTGCTCGGAGTCAATGATAAAACTATCGGCCATTGCTTCCCCGATGGAGTAAAGACTTGAATAATAGTCGCCATCCAGATAATCACGATAATCTGCCTGCCTGTAATTCTGTGTATATTCCTTCACATCATTTGCATTGAGTTCCCTGTATTTCATGTTGCCGTATCTATCTTTGGCCACGGCCTCGCCTGTTTGCGGGTCTCTCTCAAGAGTTTGAAAGACGTTTCCCCTGAATGGCCGGAACTCGCTGAAATCTTCGAATGACAGGGGACGATAGATATCCTGTACCCATTCATTCACATTTCCTGCCATACAATAAAGGCCATAGTCATTGGGCCAGAAGGATAATACAGGAGCTGTGATTGCAGCCTGGTCATTCAGATCGCCTGCCAGTCCCATATAGTCACCTCTGCCTCTGACGAAGTTAGCCCTGAAATCACCAATATTTCTCCTGGAGTCATTTCTCAGTGTATGTCCGTTCCACGGAAAGATCCTTCTATCAAACACCTCCACCTTCAGCCGGGCTGGTAGGCCGCATGCTCGGGAGATTTTCTCCGACAAGCCCGATATACTGGCCTGCCAGGTAAGCATCTGTATTAAAATGATCGGCTCCTGCCTGTCCTGCCGGATCCAGAAGGAGTATTCCCTCATCGATCAGTATCATCTCGTTAACCCTGTCAGTCCGCCAGAGGGCATAATCACCAGCCTGCCTCCAGCTGATCCCTACTACAGGATATTCATTATAAGCAGGATGGCGCAGATAATATTCCACATACGGGTCATTGTAGGCAAGAGGATCAAGCCACACCAGTGTGTCTGGCAGAGCATTCTGATAAACTTCCGGCATCTCGGCAAATACCCTTGAGGTCCAGTACAGGTATTCACGATAATCAACGTTTCTTACTTCAGACTCATCCATATAGAAGGATGTAAGTGTGACTCTTCTTGGTACGTTGTTATAATCATACAGAACATCCTGTTCAACCCTGCCCATGGTAAATGTGCCGCCTTCAATGAAAACCAGTCCTGGACCAGTCGCCTGTTCAAAGTCAACGACAACCTCAAATCCACCCCAGTCGGGATCATTATACTGCCAACCAGTCGTGCTTGATTCTTTACCGGTTTTGGTTATATCACCTAATCTGTTGCAGGAGATGAATAAGATAATAACGGTTAACAGGTAAGGAAGAAATCTGACCTTTATTCTCATGACAATCTGTTTTTAAAGCGAATTAACTCCAAATATAATTTTTTTTTTGGTTCATTTACAAAGAACTAGCTAAAAAATAACAATATGACTTTCCAAAAATAACTAAATTTTAGGACATTTTATTGTCTTAAATTTCTTCTTATTATTAGTTTTATATTCCAATCTGTAAGTAAAAGCTATCTCGTGTGCGCCATTTCCGACATTGTAAACCCAAGGTTTTGCCATATTGAAATCAAATGAATAGCCAAATCGCATACGTTCATCCTGATAGCCAGCCAC
>LJUQ01000120.1 GCA_001304505.1 Bacteroides sp. SM23_62_1 | reverse complement strand
CCATCGTCGATGTGTGATGAGATGACCTTTCCAGCCGGGACATTCATACCATCGTCGATGTGTGATGAGACGACCTTTCCAGCCGGGACATTCATGCCATCGCCGATGTGTGATGAGACGACCTTCCCAGCCGGGACATTCATGCCATCGTCGATGTGTGATGAGACGAGCTTTCCATCCGGGACATTCATGCCATCGTCGATGTGTGATGAGACGACCTTCCCAGCCGGGACATTCCCGCCATCGCCGATGTGTGATGAGACGAGCTTTCCAGCCGTGATACGCATACCAGCGTTGGTTGGTGATGAGACAAGCTTTCTACCCGGGGAATTACTCTATCTCAAATAAATTCTTATATTTGGTTGAAACAATAATATCAGAAAAATGGAAATAACCAGAACTTTTGATATCCTGAATTTATTCAGGGAGAAATATGTCAAGGACGACATACTTGCTGCAAAAGAAAACGGTATCTGGGTAAAATACTCTACAGCCCAGTATATTGAAACAGCAACCAACTTCAGTTATGGCTTGCTCGCCTCTGGCCTGCAGAAAGGGGAAAAAGTTGCCCTCATTTCCAATAACCGGCCTGAATGGAACTTTACTGATATGGGAACAACCCAGGCAGGAATGATCCTTGTTCCCATTTACCCTACCATTAGTTCTGAAGAATATTCATATATTCTCGAACATGCTGAACCAACATTTATTTTCGTATCAGATAAACTCTTATATGACAGGATCCGGGAGATCACCGAAAAAATACCATCTGTTAAGGATATATTTACATTTAACACGGTTGAAGGTGCAAAACTCTGGACTGAAATAACCGAACTTGGTAAACAGAATGCCGGGAAATATAAGGATGAAATTGAGAAGATCAAAAATAGTATCCAGCCTGATGATCTGGTAACCCTCCTTTACACCTCCGGAACAACCGGTGTTCCAAAGGGGGTAATGCTATCACATAATAACCTGATCAGTAACGTGAAAGCCACCATCCATGTTCATCCACTGGATCACAACCACAGGGCATTGTCCTTCCTGCCTCTGAGCCATGTTTACGAACGGATGCTGAATTATCATTTCCAGTATAAGGGTATCAGCATTTATTATGCAGAAAACATGGGTACTATTGCGGAAAATGCCAAAGAGATCAAACCCCACCTGTTCGCTACTGTTCCCAGGCTCCTGGAAAGGGTCTATGACAAGATTATCAGTAAGGGAAAAGATCTGTCACCTGTCAAGAGAAAAATCTTCTTCTGGGCTGTTAACCTCGGGCTGCGCTTTGATGTAAACACCCGAAGAGGCTGGTGGTATAATTCCCGGCTCAAAATAGCCAATAAACTGATATTCTCCAAGTGGAGGGAGGCCCTTGGTGGAAACCTTGAAATCATGGTCTCAGGTAGTGCATCACTGCAGCCACGTCTTGCAAGAATATTCTGGGCTGCCGGCATCCATGTCCTGGAAGGTTATGGGCTGACAGAGACCTCGCCGGTTATCGCAGTTAACAACCTTGTAAAGAATGAGATCATGTTTGGTACAGTTGGACCTGCCATCGATGGTGTTGATATAAAAATCGCTGACGATGGAGAAATATTATGCAAAGGATCGAATATAATGCTTGGCTATTACAAGGATAATCAACTCACCTCGGAGGTGATCGACAAAGATGGCTGGTTCCATACGGGTGATATAGGTGAGATTATTGACAATAAATTTCTCAAAATAACAGACCGGAAAAAAGAGATGTTTAAACTGTCAAGTGGCAAATATATTGCTCCCCAGGTGATTGAAAATAAACTCAAGGTATCCTTTTTCATTGAGCAGGCTATGGTCGTTGGCGAAAATGAAAAATTTGCCAGCGCACTCATCTCACCCAATTTCGCTTTTCTTCAGGATTGGGCTGCAAAACAAAACATCAAATTCAATAATAATCTCGAACTGATAAGCAACAGTATGGTGATCGATATAATCCAGAAAGAGGTTAATGAAGTGAATACCAGCCTGGGAGATCATGAAAAGGTTAAAAGAATCAGACTTGTGGAGGAGGAATGGTCACCTCAGACGGGAGAACTATCACCTACATTAAAACTGAAAAGAAAACCACTTCATGAAAAATATGAGAATATCCTGAATGAGATTTATTCGGTTGGAAAGTCGAATTAGACTGATGGTAACCTGAATCTATCTTCTTTTAATCAATATCATACCGAGAAATGTGATGAGCCCATTCAGGACCAGGAGTTCAAATCCGAACCTGTAACCATTCAACCATTGCTCTGAAAATGAGCTAAGGATGAAACATATGACTGGCGATATGATGGCTATCAACGGAACCCATCGATCTCTCACCTGCCACCTGGTAAAAAGCCCAAAAGCATATAATCCCAGTAATGGGCCATACGTATAGCCTGCGACCGTAAATATTGCACTGATTACCGACTGATTATTAACAATCCGGAAAATAAGTATGACCATCAGTACAACAAGTGTAATGGCTATATGTACTCTTTTCCTGATAGCCATGATTTTATCCTCACTCCTCCCCTGTGTATTCAGTATATCAACAGTAAAGGAAGTAGTAAGTGCAGTAAGTGATCCGTCTGCACTCGAATAAGCAGCTGCTACCAGTCCAACGATAAAAAATACGGAAACGGTTCGCCACAAATAACCCTGGGTGGCAATAAGTGGAAAAAGATCATCTGACCTTTCCGGAATTGGAACTGCATGCTGATATGCAAAAATATACAGTGCTGCACCAAGTCCCAGAAAAAGCAGATTGACAGGAACCAGTGACAGGCTTAACAAATAAACATTTTTCTTCGCTTCCCTGAGGTTGCGGCATGATAAGTTTTTTTGCATCATATCCTGATCCAGTCCGGTCATGACAATGGCAATAAAGGCACCACTCAGAAATTGTTTGAAGAAATACTTTTCATCATTCCAATCATCAAAAAAGAATATTCTTGAATAATCACTCTCCTTCACATAACCAAGAAGACCTGCGAGATCCGTTTCCATCACCCTGCTTATAAATACCAGGCTGATAATCACTGCGAGCAACATAAAGGTGGTTTGCAGGGTATCGGTCCAGATGATTGTCCTGATCCCTCCACGAAAGGTATAAAGCCATATGAGTGACAGGGTTAGAACCACTGTGACCCAGAAAGGAATACCCCACTGGGAAAAAACACTCAGATGAAGTACACTGGCCATCAGGTATAATCTGAAAGCAGTACCGATAATCCTGGAAATCAGAAAAAATGTAGCACCCGTTTTATAGGACCAGAATCCAAGACGTGAATGAAGGTATGTATATATTGAAGTGAGCTGGAGCCTGTAATACAATGGAAGTAAAACATTTGCGATGATAAAATAACCGGCAAGGTACCCGGCTACCATCTGCATATATGAGAACTGACTGTCGCCTACCCAGCCGGGTACCGATATGAATGTTACACCGGAAATGGATGATCCGATCATCCCATAGGCAACAATATACCATGGAGATTTTCTGCTCCCGAGAAAAAATGCTGAATTATCAGCATTCTTCCCGGTTACCTGGGAAATCACCAGGATAACCAGAAAATAACAGGCGATGATCAATAATATCGTGATGGCAGACATCCTGAATAGTAGATAATTATACAAGGTTAATAAAAACAAATAAAAGAAAAAATTGGTATTGAATGTATTTGATATTATTTTTGATGCCCGAATGAGACCAATAGCTTAAAATACAGAGGGATGTCATTGCAACATTATCCATCAAAACTCCTTGAGCAGGCCGTAAAGGAATTTGCAAAATTGCCGGGCATCGGGAATAAAACAGCACTCAGGCTGGTGCTGTATTTGCTTAAACAGGATGCTGCAGATGTGGAGGTCTTTGGACAGGCTATTATCCAGTTAAGGAATAATATCAAACATTGCCAGACCTGCAGAAACATATCCGATACTGATGTATGCCAGATCTGCTCCAGCCCGTCAAGGGATCATCAGATAATCTGTGTGGTTGAGAATATCCGGGATGTGATGTCCATTGAAAACACCAATCAATACAGTGGTGTCTATCATGTGCTGGGGGGTATTATCTCACCTATGGATGGAATCGGGCCCGGTGATCTTTTTATTGACTCCCTGGAGAGGCGCGTGGCAAAAGGTAATATAAATGAAATCATCCTTGCCCTGAGTACAACAATGGAGGGCGATACAACAAATTTTTATATCTACAGGAGACTTAATAAATACCCTGTAAAGATCACAACCCTCGCCCGTGGAGTTGCCGTTGGTGATGAACTAGAATATGCCGATGAGATCACACTTGGACGATCCATTATCAACCGGACATTATTCGTTTCATCCTTAGCAGAAAATAAACAGGACAAGGGAGAGTGAGGGAGCGAGGGAGAGAAGAAGCGAGGGTGCGAGGGTGCGAGGGTGCGAGGGAGCGAGGAGTAGGGAGTAAGGAGTAGGGAGTAAGGAGCCTCTGGAGGAGGCGAAAAGTATCTGGATTAGAGGATGCTCTTTTTACTATCAAAGAAGGAAGAAAGATGAATTGCCGTCAGCTTTAGCTGACAGATCGTTTGCATTAGCTAATGGATATTTCAAAACCAAACGAATCATCATGAAAATAGAGAATAACCAGTATGTAATCGATGGTATTCCGGTCCTTAGCCTGGTTGAGAAATACGGAACACCCCTGTACATCTATGAAACAGCACGCATGGAAGCACAGTACAGGAAGCTGCTGAAAGCATTTCCCGGATCCAATACCAGGATTTATTACGCATGTAAAGCGCTGACAAATATTAATATACTGCGTTTTTTTCGTAAGCTGGGTGCCGGACTGGATGCTGTTTCCATCCAGGAGGTACAACTTTCCCTGATGGCCGGGTTTGATCCAAAAGATATTCTCTATACACCCAACTGTGTGTCAATGGAAGAAATCGATAAAGCTGTCGACCTTGGTGTCGGCATCAATATTGACAATATTTCCATCCTTGAACAGTTCGGACATAAATATGGGAAGAATGTGCCGGTGTGTATCCGGATAAATCCACATATCATGGCCGGAGCAAACCATAAAATATCCACCGGCCATATCGACTCAAAATTCGGGATCTCTATTTACCAGCTGCCCCATGTGGAAAGAATTATACAGACCAATAACATGGTTGTGGAAGGTTTGCATATGCACACAGGATCAGATATACTGGATGTCGAGGTCTTTCTGAGAGGCATTGAAATATTACTTGAAACAGCCAGAAATTTTAAAGGGTTGAAATTTATAGATATCGGAAGTGGGTTTAAAGTACCCTATAAACCGGATGATATATATACTGATATAGAACAATTCGGTAAAGGATTATCAGAGCGTTTTAACCGGTTCTGCCACGATTATGGCAGTGACCTTACACTCATCTTTGAACCGGGAAAATTCCTTGTCAGTGAAGCAGGGTATTTTGTCGCCCGCGTAAATATCCTGAAACAAACATTAGCAACCATGTTCGCAGGTTTGGATACCGGCATGAATCACATGATCAGGCCAATGTTTTATGATGCATACCACCAGATCATTAATATCTCGAAACCCGAAGGAAAGACAAGGATCTATACGGTTGTTGGCTATATATGTGAGACAGACACATTCGGCTGGAACAGGAAGATCACTGAAATCTCAGAGGGTGACTACCTGGCTTTTCTGAATGCCGGCGCATATTGTTTCGCCATGGCCTCCAATTATAATTCCCGGTTCAAACCGGCTGAAGTACTGATACACAGAAAAAAAGACTACCTGGTCAGGCAGAGGGAAACAATTGAAGACCTCACGAAAAATCAAATTGTCATTGAAGATATTTTTTAATATACACAACTGATTGTTAATCAATATTCTGCAAAAAATTTGCGTGAATATTTGCGCGGATCTGCCAGAACCATTAAAATCTTAAAATCTTTCCTTATCATTTAATTTTCTAAATTCGTTTTTATTATTCCTTTCAGGAGAATGGGAACAGACATTTCCATAATAATTGTCAACTATAATGTAAAATATTTCCTCGAACAGTGTCTTCATTCTGTTGAGAAAGCTTCGCGTAACATCCCGGCTGAAGTCTTTGTTGTTGATAATGATTCGGTAGATGGGTCCTGTGCCATGGTGAAGGAGAAATTCCCTGATGTGCAACTGATTGAAAATGACCAGAATCTAGGATTTTCGAAAGCCAATAACCAGGCTATCAGGCTTGCAACAGGCCGATATATACTGATGCTGAATCCTGACACGGTAATGGAAGAGGATACTCTTGAGAAATGTCTTCATTATATGGACAATCATCCCGATATCGGTGGGCTGGGTGTAAAGATGATTGATGGAAAAGGAAATTTCCTGCCTGAATCGAAAAGGTCATTACCCACACCCGGCATTGCATTCTGTAAAATTTTTGGGCTTTCAAGACTGTTCCCGAGATCAAAGATATTTGCAAAATATCACCTGGGGTATCTTGATGAAGATAAGATTCATGATGTTGAAATACTTCCGGGTGCCTTCATGATCATCAGAAAAACGGCATTTGACCGGGTTGGCCTGCTCGATGAAGATTTCTTTATGTATGGGGAAGATATTGATATCTCCTACCGTTTGACCAGGAATGGTTTCAGGAATGTCTACTACCCTGAGACAAGGATTATCCATTATAAGGGAGAAAGTACGAAGAAGGGAAGCATGAATTATGTGCTGACATTTTATCACGCGATGATCATTTTTGCAAGGAAACACTTCTCCAGGAAAATGGCTAAAAGCTACATTTTCCTGATCAACATGGCAATCTATTTCAGGGCTATCCTTGCATTATCCAGGCGGTTTATTAAAGGTGTTGCCATTCCTGCTCTTGAAGCAGCCATATTTTATCTTGGATTCTATTTCATCAAGCCCATATGGGAAAGCTATAAATTCCCTGATAGTGGCGGATATCCACGGGAATATATGCTGTATGTCGTACCCATCTACATCCTGATCTGGATCATATCATTATATTTTTCAGGTGGTTACGACCGCCCGTTTAAACTCCGTTCTGTCTTCCGCGGGATATTTACAGGTACATTAATAATCCTGGTCATCTATGCCCTTCTTCCCGAATCCCTCAGATATTCCAGGGCACTTCTGCTCATGGGAGCATCATGGGCACTTGTTACAGGAATATTGCTCAGGATATTGTTCCACCTGTCAGGGATACCGGGTTTTGAATTAATTACAAAAAAGAAAAAAAGGATCGTTATTGTAGGATCAATAAAAGAGGCCGAAAGAGTTGAATCCGTATTGAAAGGGACTGAAGAGCGGACTGAGATTGCCGGATACGTCAGCCCCCTGCCCGATTCATCCATGAAATATCTGGGACATTCGCAACAATTGGAGGAAATTATCAAGATAAACAGGATAAACGAGATCATATTCTGCTCCTCAGACATTTCTTCACATGACATTATCACCAACATGATGAAACTTTCCGACGTAAGGGTTAGTTATAAAATTGCACCTGCCGAAAGTTTATCCATTATTGGAAGCAGTTCTATCCACACCTCAGGGGATCTGTATATGATTGATTTCAGCTCCATCAATAAAATTTCAAACCGGAGGAACAAAAGGCTTTTTGATATCATCTCCTCCTTTCTCCTTTTGCTTCTTTATCCTTTATTATTGCCTGTTGTCAGGGATCGTATGAACGGCCTGATAAATATATTACGGGTCCTTACAGGATCCTGTTCATGGGTGGGTTATTATCCTGTATCAAACAGGCAGGACCGCAATCTCCCGGGTGTCAAAAAGAGCATCTTTACCCCGGCTGATGGACTTGAAAATATTGAAATCCCCGAAGATGCTATCGAACGTCTGAATATCATGTATGCAAAAAACTACAGGATTCTGACCGATGCAGGCATCCTGATTGCCGGATTAAGACATTTGGGGCAGAAAATCAATAATCAGCATGTCAAAAAAAGAAAGGAAAGGATTTAAATATTTTTACTTTGATAAGTATTTACACTAAAATTTATTTCTTTCACCGGAATTGTTAAATTTGTCTTAAATGCAACAAGGTCTATACCAAATGAGACAAGCAACAATTATCCTTGCCCTTCAGTTCCTAATCTTTTTCAATCTATATCCACAGGCTGAACCTGACTACAGGGAAATGTTCCTTGAAGCAGAATCAAATTTCCTTTTTGAAGAATACAATGAAGCGCGCCCCCTTTATCTAAGGCTGATTACGGCACTTCCGGATAATGATAATTACAATTATAAAATAGGGGTGTGTTATCTGAATGACCCCTATGAGAAAGAAAAAGCTATTGATTATCTTGAAAAAGCCATCCAAAATATAAATCCTGAATATAAGGACAATAACTTTAAAGAAACAGGAGCCCCGCTTGATGCCCTATTTTATCTTGGCAATGCTTACAGGATCAACGACCAGATCGATAAGGCTATTGAGACATACCAGAAATTTAAAGAGCAGGCCGATCCGGATGTTTATGACCATGAACTGGTGGATGAACAGATCACCGCATGCCAGAATGCACTTGATCTTAAAAACAGGCCTATTGATCTGAATATGAGAAATCTGGGTGACAGAATAAACACGCGTTTTTCAGATGTTAATCCTGTTGTTTCCGGAGATGAAACCAAAATGGTCTATATTCAAAAACAACAGTTTTATGATGCTGTGTTCTTTTCAGAGATAATTGATGGACAGTGGTCATATCCCAGGCTCATCATTCCCGAACTGGGTGTCGATGAAGATGCTTATCCTACCGGACTTTCCTATGACGGGTCAGAACTATTAATTTACCGTAGCGATAATTTTATCGGTGATATTTATTCTTCCAGGCTTGTGGATGGTTTCTGGACAAAACTGACCAAGCTGAATGATAACATAAATACAAAATACTGGGAATCCCACGCCTGTTTTTCCAGAACCGGTGATACCCTCTATTTTACAAGCAACCGGAAAGGCACGTACGGAGGGCTGGATATTTATATTTCAGTAAAGGATAATCTCGGTGAATGGGGAAGACCTGTAAACCTGGGACCAACCATCAACAGCAAATACAACGAAGAAACACCATTCATCACCCAGGATGGAAAAACACTTTATTTTAGTTCATATGGCCATTATAACATGGGTGGTTACGATGTATTTTATTCCACCCTCATGGAGGATAATACATGGTCAACCCCGATCAATGCCGGCGTTCCGATCAATACCACCGATGATGATATTTTTTTTCAACCCATTCAGAGTGGGATTTATGGTTATTTCCCAAGATTTTTCGATGAAGGATTTGGCCGTTCAGATATCTATAAGATAGAAATATTTACCACTTCACATCCACGAAAATTCAGGATCAGGGGCCTCGTCAGCCTGCCGGCTGAAACATTCCTCACAAAACCCATCACAGTGAAACTCATTCAGCGAAGCTCACGGGATACTGTTGCCGTAACCCAGGCCGACCTGCAAACCGGTGAGTTCTATATGGATGCTCCATCAGGACAGTATGACCTGCTCATTCAGGGAGATGAGATTCAAACAACATCATCTTCCCTTATTATTTTATATGACCACATGAATCGTGAAATCGATCTGACCAAAGAGATCCTTGTGACACTCACAGCAAAACTGAAGGAGATCCCCTCACCTCAAATCCTGGATAAAATAAGCACATCTGATACGCTTATTATGGTCAGTAGTGATGAACCTGTTGATATCCGGCTAAACCTTGAAAGGGATGCAGATTTATTTATCAATATATACAACGATACCATTTTTGTCGGCACGGATACTTTCCGGATTGAAAGGAGAAGATTTACCTATTCCTTCATCCCCCTGCCAGGAAAAAATATTCTTAAACTGAAACTCGTGGATAAAGATGGCAACCTCAGTTTTAAGGATGTAATTGTAGTTTATACGCCTCCACCAACAGCTCCTGTTGTGCAGCCTGTTAAAGCTGATACAGTCACACAACCGCTGACAGGAGTCCCGGATGAAGAACTGGAACAATTTCTCAAAGAATATATTGAGATTGCAGATGAAGACCTGAAAACTTTTCTGGAAGAGCTCGATCTGAAAAAAGAAGGTATTACATCGGAAAAAGAGCTGATTGAATACATGAAGAAAAAATCCGAAATCCTCGGGTTTTCAAGCCAGGATGTTTACGATTTGATTCTACAACATATTCAGTATAAATATATTCAGTCATATATCGATCAACTGACTTACCTGTCTGAAGATGAGAATATGAAAACCTTCCTCCAGCAGCTTAATCCTGCAGCGGAAAACATTACCAGCCTGCAGGATCTTTATGAATTTATGATAAACAATGCCGGTGAGAATACATTCCAGACAGGTGATGTCAACGAGCTGTTTTCAATCCTTTCACAAAGGGCTGAACTGCTTGAATTGATCAATCAACTGTCAGATATTTCCAGTGGTAATCTTAAGAATGTTTTTGAGGAGCTGGATCCCGACCGGGAAAAACTCCTTAACTCAGTTGACCTGATAATCTGGCTCCTTGAAAATTCGGAAGAATATGAATATACCGAAACGGAAGTAATGACTTTACTGGTAAACTACCTGGAGGAGGAAGACCTTCAGGAAATCATGAAAGTGCTCATTGCAACATCAAGTGGTACCCTGGAAGATTTCCTGATTTCCCTTAACCTCCGTACTTCCAATATTTCAAATATCGGAGATCTTTACGAATACCTTTTATACCAATCAAAATTCAATGATTTTACCGAATCAGATGTGATTAACCTTTTCCTGAATCTTTTAAATGTTATTGATAATCAGGAATTAATCAAGAAGGTTGAACCACCACCCCCTCCGGCAGAAAAAGAAAGAAAAGGATCAGGCCTTGTTTATTGGCTTATTGGAGCCGGCCTGCTGATTATCTTCCTGATAATCCTGTGGCGAAGAAAGAAGGATAAAGATCAGGAAGAAAATTTATCTTCTGCTGAGTAAAGCATCTTGTACTCACCCCCCTTTAATTCCCCCCTCTCTCAGGAGAGAGGGGGGTGAGTACTAAAAATTGTACCTGAACCGTATTTCTTTAGAAAATCCACCATAATAAATCCCCCGAAAACCGGCGGGCTCCATCCTCTTTCCTACATACTCCGTACTCCGTGCTCCATTCGCCATACTCCATGCTCCCTGCTCCCTGCTAAATATTTTTTTCCTATCTTTCAATTAAATTATTAAATTTGCTATACTACCACATTTAAGATTCAAAATCGATGAAAAAAATCCTTACCATAATCCTAACCTGTCTTCTGACTGTTTCTCTTTCCTTCTCGCAGGAATACCAGGAAGTACTAAGGGAAATCTTCCTGGATGCCGAGTTTTTTCTGATGGACGAATCTTATGTTGATGCAATGCTGGAATATAAGAAATTATATGACAGGGGGTATGAGAATAATGCAAACATTAATTACAGGATGGGCATGTGTTATTTGAATATACCCGGTGAGAAAGAAAAATCGATCCCCTATCTTGAAAAAGCCGTTCAGAATACCACCGCAAAATACCAGGAAGGTATCTTCAAAGAGACACAGTCCCCATATGATGCCTGGCTTTACCTGGGGAATGCCTACCGTATTAACAATGAGCTTGATAAGGCTGTGCAGGCATACCAGCAATTTCAGAAGCTTCTCGATGACCCCAAATCGGAAATGTCAAAATATACCACTCAGCAGATCACCTCCTGTAATAATGCAAGGGCTGCCATGGATAACCCGGTATATTATGTCAGGGAGAACCTCGGGGAAATGATAAACACTGAATTTTCTGATTTCAATCCTATCGTATCCACCAATGAGGATATCCTTGTTTTTATGACATCCCTGAGATTTTACGATGCCGTCAAATATGCAAGGAAGGAAAACGGAAAATGGACTGAACCTGTTAATATCACTCCCGAAATTCAGTCCGACGGTGACCAGTATGCAAATTGCCTTTCGAAAGATGGCATGGAATTATATCTCAACAAGGAAGACAATTTTAACAGTGATATTTATTATTCTGTTTACCGGGATGGCCGCTGGGATAAATCGGAACCTTTAAATAAAAACATTAACACAAGGTACTGGGAATCCCATGGGGCTGTTTCACCGGATGGGAAATACCTGTTTTTTGCCAGTAACAGGAAAGGGGGATTTGGAGAAATGGATATCTATGTATCCCAGAAAGATGAGCTTGGGGAGTGGGGTGTCCCTGTTAACCTTGGCCCTGCCATTAATACAGAGTTGAATGAAGACAATCCTTTCCTTTCGCAGGATGGTAAAATATTATATTTTGCTTCTCAGGGCCATTATAATATCGGTGGATATGATATCTTTTATTCTGAACAGATGGCTGATGGTACCTGGTCAAAGCCTATAAACCTTGGTTACCCGATAAATACAACCGATGATGATCTGTTTTTCTTTCCTGTTGGAAATGGTAAATATGGTTATCAGGCTCTTTTTGCAGACGACAATTACGGTAGCAGGGATGTTTACAGGTTTCAGCTTTTTGAAAGTGAAGCTGAATATCACAGAACCCTGGAGCAGCTGAAGGAGGGAGTAACAGAGGTTATTCCGGAGGAAGAGCTTGTTGAAGAGGTAGAAGAAGTCGTGGAGGAAGTTATGGAAGAAGTTGAAGAAGAGGAGGTCCAGGAGGTTGTACCGGAACCCGAGGTTAAAATTTTTTACCTGAGGGCAATATTTTTTGCGTTTGATGACTACTCTCTCACCAGCCAGGCAAAAACTAAACTCAACAACCTGGCAGATATCATGAAATCCATTCCGGAATTACATATCCTGATTATCGGCCATACCGATGCAATAGGATCGGATAATTATAATATGGAATTATCTAAAAAACGTGCAAACAGTGCAGTAGAATACCTTAAAACCAGGGGCATTTCATCTGACAGGATGCAAATCAAGGCCATGGGTGAAGCAAGTCATATTGCCATCAACAACAATGCAGACGGTTCTGATAATCCGGACGGCCGCAAACTGAACCGGAGAGTGGAATTTAAGGTCGTCAGGCCTGATCTTCCAAATGTTAAAATTGAACCAATACCTGTACCCGATAATCTGAAAATCAAATAAAAGAACTTAAATCCTGATTCACACTTTAACTTGATTATCCTGGCTTAAAACGGATCTTAAAAATCCTTGTTTCAAAAAGAATGTCCCGGCTAAAAGCCAGTACATTCATGCCATCGTTGACAGAAAAAATGAAGCTTTCCAGCCAGTACATTCATGCCATCGTTGATAGAAAAAATGAAGCTTTCC
>LJUQ01000119.1 GCA_001304505.1 Bacteroides sp. SM23_62_1 | reverse complement strand
AATTCTTCCAGGGTATGTTCGAGATACTTCTGAAGGTACTTGTATTCATATCGAATGTACAGAATACCCTTTGTTGCACCTACGGAGTAACCTGCAATAGCCATACCCTCAAAAACCAGCTTCGGAAGTTCGGTAAGAATCACCCTGTCTTTAAAGGTACCGGGTTCACCTTCATCGGCATTGCAAATAATATATTTTTGATCTCCCTGTGATTTTGCACAGAACTCCCATTTAAGGCCTGTTGGGAAACCTGCCCCACCACGACCACGAAGATTGGCTCCTTTAATTTCATCTATCACCTCCTCGGGTAACATATTTACTGCGTTCCGTATAGCTTCTCCCGGAATGTGAGGATCAAAAATAACCGGGCCTTTTCTCCTGATGTGGTTGCCTACCACTGATCCAATCAGGTCCGAACTATTGTTGCCATCACCAAAATTAGCCCGGTACATCTGTTCAACCGGTTTGCCTGCCTTCATATCGTGAATAATCTCCTTTGCCCTGAATGGCGTGAGGTTAACGAAGACTTTTCCGTTAATGATCGCTGCAGGTTCCTGGTCACTCATACCAATACAGGAGGTGTCGAATAATCCGACAAGACCATCTGAGGATACATGACCGAATTTAATACCAGCTTCTTCCTCAAAAATCTTTTTGACCTGTTCACGTCCCATCATATTTGCTACAACACTGTTATTCAGGTATATGGTATATTTTCCAACAGGCATCTGCGGGAAGAAATGATAAAAGGTCAGCATCTCTTCAAGACTGGCTCTGGATATTCCCAGGGCCTTGGCCAGTCTTTGATTCAGCTCGGGCTGGATATAACCTTTCTCTGCTTTGATATCAAGAAGAATATCCATGAGCCGTGAAGAATCTGAATTGTATTTATCAAGAATCTGTTGAATGGATGTTTCCATGGGATCAATTATTTTTTCTGTGTATTTAGTTTCTGACTGCTTTTTCTGTGTTTGTTTACTACATATATAAGATTAACAAGCTCGCTTTCAATATTAAAATTATTGATGATGATGTCATCAGTACTTTTGAATCTAACCGGGGTGAAGTTTAGAATTCCTTGAATATTGGATGATTTCAGAATTTCAAGCGTCTGCTGGGCTGCAATATCCGGGACAGCCATAATAGCTACCTTAATCTTGTTGTTTCTAATATATTCCTCCATCTCCTCAATTGGTTTAACAGGAATATCTTCGTTTTCACGGATCTTTTTTACATCAATATCAAAACCTGCAACGATTCTGATTCCATCATTATAAAACCCTTTATAGGACATAAGCGCTTCACCAATACGACCGACACCGACCAGGACGACTTCCTGAGTTTCATTACTGCCAAGGATTTCATCTATCTTCGTAAGGACATTATTTATGATATAGCCTCCTTTCTGGTTACCAGTTATACCGAACATACCGAAATCCTTCCTGACCAATGATGCTGAAATGCCAAGTGGATCAGCAATATTGTCGGAAAAGATCTTTACCATTCCCAGTGATCTAAAACGGTTAAGCAAATGTTTGTAACTGAGGAGCCTGCCAATACGGTTTTGAATAGTCATGAATGGCCAGAAATATGTTAGTTATTAAGGGAAGTTCACATTTAATGTTATCAGGATCACATTAAATTTATCAGATATAACATAATACAGATGTCCAGTCACGAAAGTATATTTTGTTATCCATATAAAAAATGTTTTTTATCATATTTATAATTGCAGGATGATAATTTGGAATATTTACAATTAAATTATGTCATGAATATCCTGAGCAATGAAATATTATAGTAAATTCATCCAGGGTTATATTACATCGTTGAATATGAATGCACGTAGGTTATTATGTATCCTGCTTTATTTAATAGCATTGCATTCATTTGCAGTTGGGATTGCGCTTGTTCTGTTGCCCCTTCCGGGACTTGATTTTTTCGGATTTACCGGTTACGAGGGCAATTTCTTTAAGGCACAGGGGGGAGTTTTTCACATTGTTATGAGTATAATATATTTTTTTGCCGGGAGGGATGTGGATAGAAATAGAATTCTGATTTACATTACATTAGCTGCAAAATTGATTGCTACGGTATTCCTTCTTTGCTATTACTTTATTTTTGACAATATCTGGATGGTCCTGGTATCGGGTATTGGGGACCTGATAATGGGACTGATGGTCCTAATTCTCTGGAGATTTTATCTAAGTATTAAAATTTCAGGAGATCCGGTTGTTTAGTGGAAGCCGTCATATTTGTTCACTGATCACTGAAAGATCGTGACTCAGATCATGTTCAATACTGTTAAAAAACGTATCTTCCAGGTTTGCGATAATTTGCTTGAGGTTACCGACGTGTTGTATCCCTGCTCCGGTTTCTGTTAAAGGTGAAATTTCAGGAAACTGGCTTTCGAATGTCTCAAAGGATTCTTCCATTTCATCAATACTGAGCTGGATGGCTACGCTTATAGCACTGAATAACAGGTTCTTGGTTTCCCTTGCATCAGGATCGATCAACAATTCAGATAAAAGAATTTTTTCAAACGAACCGAGGAAGTCGACCGTTTCGTTCACATTAAATCCTTCATTATATCTTCGATAAGCGATTGCCTGGATATATTTCCGGATAATTATACGATCACCTACTTTGATACTTGTAGCGATCAGCTGGTATAACATTGTGATGTACCATTTCAGTAAATTCTGGTCTAACCTTCGGTAATTCGCAAACCTGGACTTGTTTTCACTTTGGGAAATATAATCCAGCATTTTATTGATTATCAGTTCCCTGTTGCGGAGCATGACCTCATAAGCCTGGATATTAAATCTTTTTGCAATCCTGACCATCTGCGTTTCATTTCTTACGGTCCATTCGACATAATGATTTTTCATATTTTCAATCAGGAACAGGAGACGTCTTTTCAGATCATTCCGTGATGATGGTTCCCAGTTAAGTGTTTGCATGGTATATGTCGGATCGACAACCAGTTTTTTATCAATGTATCTCATCATCCATGGTCTTTCGAAAGGCCTCTGACCAACCAGATCACCTAACATTGCACGGAATATAACTCCAGGCAGAGCTATGAATTTTGGGATTTTGATTGATTTTCTTGGGTAGCCGAAATAATATCGTGTTGCAGCCTCAAATAGCTCATTATGTGAAAGTGTTCCGGTCGGGCTGGCACAATAGGTTGTAACCTGTGGTAATGTGTCTGTATTATTGATGACTGTGAGGATCAGTTTGATCAGGTCATTTACATGGACGTAAGTAATGCTTGACGTTCCTTTTCCTCCGATTATCCGTGAATTCCATTTATTTGATAACCATGTATTTAAGAATGAGAAAAGGGGTGGGTATTCGCACCAGTCACTATATACTGCTGCAAGCCTCAGGATTGTACATGGGAACATTTCTGAGTAGTTCAGGATCAGTTCCTCAGCCTGTCTCTTGCTGCGTGCATAAGGATAGTTTGCATTAGCCGATGATTGTTCATTAATGAACCTTCTGGCATCTTTAGTGAATCTGCATGCAGCCAGGGAACTGGCAAAAATGAATCGTTTGATATTCAGATATTGTGCCAGTTTTAAAACATTTCGTGTTCCGGTAACATTGGTATATTTATATTCCGGTTGGTTCTTCATGGTAAAGTCATAGAAACCTGCGAGATGAAGAACATAATCGGCGCCTCCGTGTTTGTTGATACTCTGGACTACTTCCTGCAGGTTAGAGAAGTCGCCGATATCAACCTGTGACCAAAGAATATTCTCATGACCGGGTATTCCTGCCTCATTCTGTGAGCGCCTGGCCAGACAAAACAGTTTAAAGTTCCGGACGCTTGCTTCAATAAAATGTCTTCCGATAAAACCGGAAGCACCTGTGATAATAATGCCGGGCAGATCCCTGTTCATCTGGAATATTTAAAAATATTTACAGGAAGTTGTTTGAGTTATGTAATCGATAGTAATGAATTGTAAATTTAGAGGTAGTTTTGAGTACCCCTGATTTCACCTTTTCTGCGGTAGATATTAAATAATTCAGATCCTCGCTTAATTTCAGCATGTGTACAACCAACGCGATTGCAAACACCGATACAATTGCAATAATTACCCTGTTTATCTGCGAAAAGTGTAATCATATCACCACCGCATTCGCAGGGAGCATAGACAGGAAGAGGCACATTGCAGGCAGGGCATAAAAGTTCAAGAATTTCACCTTCCTCCAGATCAATATCCAGAGTAACTTTGGATTTATCACCACAGATAGGACTCAAAGCAATGAAACCAATTTTTCTATTCTTTTTCACTTTCATTAAAATACCGTTCTGTCCCTTTATTTCCACTTTGGGACTTACCAGGTTATGTCCGTTTGGGCAATAGCATTCCTTCACTATCATTTCGTCTTCAGGAAGCCGTTTTTTCTTTTTCCGCTTTCTGATCAAATTAGGAAACAGCCACATTCCCTTCGAATTAAACCTTCTCATTTTTATTTCTGGTTGAGGTATGCTACTGAATTTTACAAATTACATCCTTTTTTCTTATAAAATTCATGACTTCAAGCATTATTTCATCATATTTTTCAAGGATGTTATTACTGAATTGCTGACCAAGCTCCAGGTCATGGATAATCTCGATGGCAATGATATCAATTTTACCGGGCATGTTAAATCCCAGGGCTTCACCCGTCTTTATCGCCGTTTGGAAATTCACATCATGACTGGAAGAAAGATGCAATGTTTCCCTGTAATTTTCAGGTGTGAAATAATAGATATCTCCCGGTTGGCCTTTACTGGTTGCAATGGTATCAACAATGACTACTTCATTATAATCTTTAATGTAGTCGATAATTTCGAGACCTCCCCTGGTTGCCTTTACGTAATTTAGATTTGGGAAAGAGAATGAATATTTCAGGTCTTCAACTATTTTCAGTCCCAGACCTTCATCCCCGAGCACTTCATTACCCAGGCCAAGGACCATTATATCATCACCCTTCTTCATCCATTTATTATGCTCTTTTTATTGTTCTGATGATATTCCCACCACTATCTCTGAAAACAAGTGTTAGTGGCATTTCTCCGGGCCGGTGATGGGTAGCGCAGGAGAAGCAAGGGTCGTATGCTCTGAAGGCCATTTCTACCATGTTCAGGGCACCATCATCCACTTTTACACCTTTCTTAATAATTCCCTGTGCAGCTTTTTTCAAAGACATACAGATAGCAGCATTATTATTGGTGGTTCCTACAATCAGGTTAGCTTTCACCACTATTCCGTTCTCATCTGTCACATAATGATGGGTCAGGGTTCCTCTCTGTGCTTCTACAATACCCACACCTTCGGAAGGTGTTTTATCAAGGGGGGCTCTGAGCTCTGTACCCGTGATATCAGGATCCTGTGCAAGCTCGAGTGCACGCTCTGCTGAATATAACAATTCCACAAGACGTGCCCAATGCATAACCAGTGTGGCATGGACAGGTTTTCCTCCAAGGGTGTCATACATTTTTTCATATTCCTCCTGGGCCAGCGGAGTAGCCATACCATCCGATGCATTGAGCCTTGATAACGGAGTGGCATGATAGACACCGGAATCCTGTCCATCAATAAATCCTTTCCATCCGATCTTTTTCAGGTATGGAAATTTGAGATAGCTCCATGGCTCGACTCTTTCAGCAACAAATTCGGTGTACTCATGCGGGGCATATTTGAATAATTCTTTGCCCTGGGTATCAACAACTCTTACTTTCCCGTCATAAAAATTAACTTTATTATTTTCATCAACCAGTCCCATGGAATGAAGGGTGAGAGAATAGGGGCCATTTAGTATGATATCCACGTATTTTTCATTTTTAAGGACTACATCATTAAAGATTTTTAAGGAAAATTTAGAAAACTCGACAAAACCTTTTGCTTTTTCCTCGATATCTTTTCTCTCTTCTTCATTAAGTCCTTTACGTACACCGCCGGGGATATTCAGTACAACGTGTGTCTGATGCCCGCCCAGGAGCGCCTGTATTTCCTGTGCGATCCTCCTTTGTTTGATCACCTCTGTGCCAATTTCAACACCTACCTTATTAATGACTCCGAGTATATTTCTTTCGGCCGGGGGTGCTGTAGGCCCGACAACAAAATCGGGGGCAGCAAGGGCATAAAAATGTGCGATATGGCTGTGAACAAAATGAGCCATATAGAACAGTTCCCTTATTTTTGCTGCTGTCGGTGGTGGGTTAACTCCATATACTGCATCTGCGGCTTTTCCTGAAGCCATATGGTGACAGCCGGGGCAAACCCCGCATATTTTTGTAACGATCTGGGCCAGTTCCTCAACAGGCCGTCCTTCGCAGAATTTCTCAAATCCTCTCAATTCAGGCACCTGGAAATATACATTCTCAACATCACCATCATCGGTCAGGAATATTTCAATTTTTCCATGACCTTCAAGTCTGGTTATCGGATCAATTGTTATTTGTTTCATTCGGAAATAGTTTAACGGTATTACAATATTAAGTTGTCTCCAATTCTTGCCTGCCGAACAGGCAGCGAACCCTCAGAAGTATTCATATATTTTTTGAATATATTAATGCATGAGGGTTTCACATTATTTTTCTCCTGATGATTGAGCCGGGCAGGCTGAACCGATAAAAAGTTCCGGCCGGGTCATCAATTGTTGCAATTATTTTTTCTATCTCTTTTGGATCATTTGCATCTATCATGGTAGCGATGGCAGACATCATTTTAGCGCCCGGATCAGGAGCATCGGGTGGTGGCCCGTAGCAGCCCCTGCATGGAGCATTCCCTTTGATACAACGGTATCCGCAACCGCCTCTTGTTGCCGGTCCCATACAGATCACTCCCTGTTCGAGGAAGCAGGTTTCACCATCATCCTGGATCTGCGTTGGTCGATAGAAATGTTTGATGACCTTGTTATCAGATTTCTTCCTGTCGCACTCATCGCATTGCGTTTTTGTCAATGCACCCACAACAGATCCCTTGGGTGGCAGCTCTGCACCGGTAACAATGGCCATAAAGACTTCCACAAGTCTCTCGGTTTGCGGCGGACACCCGGGAAGGTAGTAATCAACATCTGTCACCTGTCCTAATGACCTGACATCATTATAGAATTCTGGTATTTCGAGCTTTCCTTCCGGCGCTTCATATTCCGGTACAGGATGTATTTTATCAGGATTTATTGTAGATTCACTTTCCTCATATACACGCTTAAATATCTCATCCTTATTCCAGAAGTTACCCAATCCGGGAATACCACCCAGGTGAGCACAGGATCCGTAAGCTACAAGGATTTTTGATTTTTGCCTGAGCAGTTTTGCAATATGTTCATTTTCGCTATTCCTGACGGCACCGTTATATAAGGTTATATCAATCTCACCATCGGCCATAGCTTCTACATCCTTATATTTTGTATCCAGTGCAATAGGCCAGAATACAAGATCGGCTGCGGCTACCACGTCAAATAATGCTTCATGTACATCCAGAACAGATACACAGCATCCACCACAGGCAGCACCCCAGTAAACAGCCATTTTCAGTTTTGGTTTTTCTTGTTTCTTTTCCATCTGATGGTCCTCCCTTTTAAGTAAGTGTGTCCATAACTTGTTTAACTTTGCAAGGACCGAGCTTTTTGATTGTCTCGGTCATCTCATCTGCCAGCTGGGCGAATTGTTTTCCTTCACTGGCACTGATCCAGGCGAGCCTGAGCCTGTCTTTGTGGATGCCCATTTGCTGGATATATTTTTGTAACAGGTGATATCTGCGCAAGCATTTGTAATTACCTTCATGATAATGACAATCACCGGGATGACATCCACAAATAAGGACTCCGTCTGCACCCTCGCGAAAGGCTGAAAGCACAAAAGTTGGATCCACCCTTCCTGAGCACATCACACGGACAATCCGAACGTTTGGTGAATATGTCATCCTGGATGTGCCTGCAAGGTCTGCCCCTGTATAGGAACACCAGTTACACAAAAATGATACAATTGTTGGATTGAAACTCATGATTTTAAAATTTTCTTATTTTATATTTCAGTTACTTCCATACTCATAATTCCTTTGATCTGTGAAAGTATCTGCATGTCGGTGAAATGTCTGCTTCTTATTGCTCCTGTAGGACAAGCAGATCCGCAGGTGCCACATCCTTTACAAAGGATTTCATTTACGACAGATACTTTCTTTTCTTCATCAAAATGGATAGCCTTATAAGGGCAAACCTTGATACAGGTCTGGCATCCGCAACACATATCTTCGTTGACCACTGCTGTTGTAACCTCAACTTCAACGGTTTTGGCTGCGATAGATGCCAGTATGCGGGCAGCAGCTGCCCTTGCCTGGGATACTGCATCTGTGATATCTTTCGGTCCCTGGCAACTACCTGCGATATATACACCATCGGTGGTTGTGGCAACCGGATCAAGCTTTGGATGACGTTCGATAAAGAAATCATTCCCACACATACTCACACCTACGGCATGTGCAACAGTTTTGGCATCCTCCTGTGCTTCCATACCTACCATAAGGATAACAAGATCAGCGGGCACCTCTATTTTTTCGCCCGACAATCGTTCATCCATTTCAATGATCATTTCGAAACCGTTTCCTGGGGGTGCCTTGCTGATCTGAGGCATACCTATGCGGGGTAAACCTTTTTGCTGATCAAAGTTTAGGAACAGTATATTCCTGCTGGCAGAATCCTTGTAAAACTCTTCACAATCTTTTCCGAAAGCACGCATATCAGCATATATATCGAAAATCTGGGCATCCGGGATGGCGCTGCGTAGCTGGTTGGCAAATTTGAGCGCTATCATGCAGCATGTCCTGGAACAGTATGGATGATAATCGGGATGCCGGCTGCCGACACAGTGTATAATTGCAATATGTTTTGGTTCCTGTCCATCCCTGGTCTGTATTTTACCAGACTTCAGCATCTGCTCGAACTCAACAGAAGTGATAACATTTGGCAGCTTACCATATCCATAGACATCTATCACTTCCGGATTAAAAGGTTTCAACCCGGTGGCGACAACAACATTTCCAAACTGGAGCTCAGTTTTTTTGCCGTTTTGTTCTATCTCAGCCTCAAAATTTCCAATATAACCAAAGATTTCATCAATGGTAGTTCCAAAAAACACCTGTATGTTCGGGTGGTTCAGTATCCTTTTAATTCTGGGTTGAAGCAGCTGTGCTGCACTCTGGAGATGGGGGAATGTCAGGTCAATATTGGCGGTATGCCCACCCAGATGGTCCGATTTCTCAACCAGGTAAACTTTGTTACCTGCATCTGCAATCTCAAGAGCTGCAGTCATTCCTGATACACCACCTCCGATAACCAGGGTTGCCGGATTGATTTCTACCGTCCGTTTATCCAATGCTTCATGGTGGCTAACACGCGTTACGGCTCCCACAATGAGGGATCTGGCTTTTTTTGTTGCCTCGGTCCTGTCGGTATGAACCCATGATACCTGTTCGCGGATGTTGGCCATCTCAAACATATATGGATTCAGCCCTGCATTTTCAAGTGCTTTACGGAATGTGAGTTCATGGATCCTTGGTGAACAGGCAGAGACGACCACCCGGTTCAGGTTGTGCTCCTTGATATCCTTTATGATCAGTTCCTGCCCGGGGTCCGAGCACATATATTTATAGTTTTTGGAAACGACAACGTTGGGAAGACGCCCAATTTCTTCGGCTACGGCCTCCACATCGACCATTTTAGCGATATTTGTGCCGCACCAGCAAACATAAACACCAATTCTTTTTTCTTCCATTTTTGTAAAGTTTTTTAAACGGCAGGAGCAACCTGCATGTTATACTGTTTTCTTAATGCCGCTTTCTTCAGGTTGGCAAAGTAGAGTCCTAATGGCCGGTAGGCCAGGTGTGACCATTTTGAGAAGGCAACAAATGTTACAACCATCGGTACTTCAACAGCCAGGTGCAGTGTATAGGATACATAGGTTGCCAGTGCCATTCCGTTCAACCTGAATATATGAATCAGGATTCCTGTGAAGGCAATGAGGAACAGGAGAATGATAAAGATCCAGTCGCTGTGGTGTGAAAATTTAAACATTTCCTTATTTTTCTTATACCTTCCAATCATAAAATAAATCGTTCCCCATATAAGACCTGCTGTTACATAATAACCCAGCCAACGTTGCGGATGCCAGACAGGATGTATCTGGTCGGTCTGGAACCAATCAAGAAAAAATATGATCAGTATAAACATGATGACATAACTGCTCATCAGGAACCAGTGGCTGAACCAGTATGTTCTTTTACCTTCGCATTTTAATTGACGTGCCTGGGTCAGAAAGTGAAAGATGGCTTCCCATACATGAATGAAATACATAGAGAATGGTATTCTCACACTTCTGTCTTTAATGATCACTTTGATGAACATGTTCAGAATGTTTGTGAGCAGGAAGAAAGAAAGGGTTCCCAGAAGGATATGATCCAGACTGGCTATCAGGCCATGCGGGGCGAACTTATTGATTTCTACAATACCTTCTGCATTCGCTGGAATACTGAAATCAGCGAATATAAGAAATGAAGTTATAATTGCAGCGAAGAGAAAGAACACCACTGTCAGGTGAGCTGCAAATGACCTGTACAGCCTGCCTGAGAGACCTGTCCAGTCATAGACAGAAGTCAGGTATCTGCGGAGTGTCATCATCATTTCGCCGGGATTGGCATCTCTGGGGCAGGTCTCACTGCATTCACCACAATAATAGCATAACCAGGGATCGACATATCCTGCGAGTTTATCTTTAAGTCCCATCTGTATGGCCCTCAGCCCTTTTCTGGGGAACAGGAATCCATTTTCTGAGAGTGGGCATATGGCTGTACAGTTACCGCAGTGAAAACATTCATTCCAGTCACCCCTGCCATATCCCATTAAGGTATTTTTAAAATTCGGATCAACTCGTGTACTCATAATTATTCCTCTATTTTAATGGGTGAAAATTGTCTTGCATTTTTTAAAATTGTATCCAGGGGAATTTCACTAAGGTCTTTTTTGACTTTCCCCCGCAAAATGCTCTGAAGGACACGGGATGCTGCGGCAGACGCCTGTGCAACTGTGTCGGGTATATCTTTTGGTCCCTGGCATAATCCGGCAATGGTGATTGCCCCCTTGAATGTTGCGGTAGGATCTGCAAGGTAATTGGATTCTGCAAACCAACCATCTTTATCCCTTTCAAGACCAAGCATTTCTGCCACTTTATCCGCATCATTGCGTGGTTCAAGTCCAACAGCCAGGATTACCATATCAACTTTTTTCTCAATAATCCTTCCCTGATGGATATCTTCACTGCGGACAAGCAGCTGTCCATTAGATTCTTTTACAGAGGCAGTTTTTCCCCTTATAATTTTAACACCTTCTTCCTTAATTCTTTCATAGAATTCCTCGTATCCTTTTCCGAATGCCCGCATATCAATATAATATTCAGATACTTCCGCATCAGGTATTTTTTCCTTGATCAGGTGGGCCAGCTTGAGGGAATACATACAACAAACCCTCGAACAGTATTTATTATAATTTTCATCCCTGCTACCTATACAGTGGATTAGGGCAATGCTTCTGGGTTCATCATTATCAGGTGAAAATATCCAGTTGCCCTTTTTATCCTGTCCCCGGTAACGGATATACCCACCGGTTGGCCCTGCTGCATTTACCAGCCTCTCGAACTCCAGTGATGTCAATACATTGGGATATTTCCCATAACCATACTGTTCTGCCCTTGTAGCATCAAAAACCTGGAAACCTGTAGCAACAATGATGTTACCAACAGTGATTTCAACTTCCTCGTCCTTTTCATCAAGATTGATACAGTCTTTAACAGGACAGATTTTAACACAAACCCCGCATTTACCTGATTTAACATATGTACAGCTTTCTGCATCAATCAGGTATTTATTGGGGACAGCCTGCGGGAATGGGATATATATAGCTGTACGCAGGGTTGTTCCATTATCAAATTCACTTGGAGCTTTGGCAGGACATTTTTCTGCACAGCTACCACATCCAATACAGGTAGCCAGATTTACCCTTCGTGCTTTTTTCAGGATGGTGACCTTGAAATTACCCGGTTCACCACTCACACCTTTTACCTCACAATAGGTCATAAGATTAATATTCGGATGTTGTCCCACTTCTACCATTTTAGGTGTGAGGATGCATGCTGCACAATCAAGTGTCGGGAAAGTCTTATCGAACATGGCCATATGACCGCCAATGGTGCCGGTTCTTTCCACAAGGAATACTTTCTTGTTTGCGTTTGCTATTTCAAGGGAAGCCTGAATCCCGGCAATTCCCCCTCCAATGATGAGTGTATCGGTGTTTACCTCAGATTCGTCTGGAAGGGCGGCCAGTTCAAAAGGCACATCCAGAATTGCGCATGCAAGAATTGCTTTGGCCAGATCCATATCCTTCCTTCTAGTCGCATGAAATTCGCGGAAACTTGCAACAACGACACTGGCAGGATCCTGACCTGCAAGAGCTAAAGCCTTCGACATGGCAGGCTTTACATAACCTGAACGGTCTCCTGCAACAACAATCCGGGTGAGCTGGTTTTCCCTGATACGGGAAGCCAGAATACCGGGATCATCAATTTCCAGACCGGCAGGCTCCCAGACAATTGCAACCTCGGGCATGCCCCTGGCAAAAGAAACCAGTTCATCAAGACTGAGAGAATCCGGGTGTCCATTTAAGTATTTACAAAAATAAACACCGGTTTTTACTTCATTATTCATATGTAATTACTTTATTTAATATATAATATAATGTAAAACAGTTATCCCTTTAAACATTAAAGCTTTTTTCTTGGAAATTTTTGTAAAAGATCCCCGCCAGGTGTCTATACTAATGTAATCAATATCCTTCACTTAATGGCACAACGTGAAATTATGCAAATAACAGTCTGTTGTGCAATTAATTAGTAAGGTGGAATAATTGAAATTAAGTAATATTGCTGAATAATCCAGGATTCCAGGCTGTCTAATTATCAACATCTCATATTAATTGTACAACGCCTCAAAAAGTACTTAAAAATATATGAAATCTGTATATCAGACCTCAATTTTTTTGTCTTTTTTATCACGATAAATATAATTTTTTCAGATTATTATCCTAATGCTGTAAAATATATTCTAATATAATTATTATTATACTTAATTAAACTAAATAAAAATCCAACAACCCATATTCGATCAGTGCCGGGAAACTGAAAATGTGTGATCTCATCCAATGACTTCAAGTCATCGGATGAGTAAACTCACACTCTCACCCACACCGAAAGAATCAACAACCCTGAACCCTAAATCCTGAACCCTGAACTTCGAACCCTGAACTTTGAACC
>LJUQ01000118.1 GCA_001304505.1 Bacteroides sp. SM23_62_1 | reverse complement strand
TGCCAGCAACAGAAATGATCTGAAGACAGATAAATGGGATGAATAAATTTTTAATATCTTCGTTCAGAGTACAAAATATAATCATATGATTTATACCGTTACATTAAATCCGGCTTTAGATCGCACATTATGGATTGAAAAGATTAAACCGGATGATTCGAACCGGATTGAGAAAGAAGAGCGGTTCGCGGGAGGAAAAGGCATTGATGTTTCCAGGGTATTAACAGAATTAGGAATAACCAATAAAGCTCTTGGTTTTGTTGGTGGCTTTGATGGTGAAGAGCTTGAAGGCCGTTTGATCAATGAAGGGATCAGCTGCGATTTTATCAGGATTTCTGGCGAAACGCGCACCAATATTGTGGTAAATGACATGAAAACAGGAAATCAGACAATATTCAGTGCACGTGGGCCTGAGATCAGGCCATATGAACTGATGCAGATAATCCATAAGATTGAAAAACTTGAGACCCCGGAAATTGTAATCATCAGTGGCAGTCTTCCACCGGGTATCCATCCCGAGATATATCGTAAAATAATTGAAATTCTTAAAGACAAAGGGGCAAAAATTGTACTTGATGCGGATGGGGATGCATTGAAATCAAGTATTCAAAGCCGTCCGGATATCATTAAACCAAATGTTCATGAATTAAGCAGGTTATCCGGCATCAATCTGGTTCATATGGATGAGATCATTAATACTGCACGGAGCACTTGTGAAAAAGGAATAGGAATAATCCTTGTTTCCATGGGTGCCCGGGGGATTTTATTGATCTCGGGGAAAGAACAATACCTTGCTTCACCTCCGAAGGTGAAAGTAGTAAATACTATCGGCGCAGGAGATTCTGCCGTTGCAGGATTTGTTTACGGGATTATGACAGGAAAATCAATGGCTGAAGCACTTGTTTATGCAGTAGCTGCCGGAACCGGTACCACCCTCAGGCCAGGTTCAGCCTTATGCCGGAAAGAGGATTTTTTAAAACTGGTTCCAAAGGTAAAGCTGTATAGAAATGATGAAATAATAAATATCAGGTGAATTTTTTATTGAAAGAAGTTACCCCCGGAATATTGACCTGCCTCTCTTTTCTACGGGATGCCATCCAAGGATAGATAAAAGAATAAAAAAACCCAGCAGATATGCCAGCATCACATGCCAGCCATACCGGACGTATTTCACAACTGATTTTGCCTCCTTGAACTTATTCGAAAGAGCTACCCCTGCGGAGGAGCCAAACCAGATCATTGAGCCACCAAATCCAACAGCATAGGCCAGTAATCCCCAGTCATAACCACCCTGTTCAAGACATAATTTTGTGAGCGGGATATTATCGAATACAGAAGAAACAAAGCCCAGAATTAATGTTGTATCCCAGGAGGCTGATGGTAACTCTTCAACCGGCATTAACGATGCACTGGTAACCAGGCAGAGGAGGAATACTGTTCCGGGAAGGGCATGACTGATTTCTTTCCAGGGGGTCTTACGGAATAATGCTCCTATTAATATCCCTGTCCAGACACCCAGTGCAGGCATCCTGAAAAAGTAATTGGCCAGTATAGTAGCCAGAAGTATTCCCAGAACAATAACAAGTGTACCATGGTCAATCTTTATACCTTTCGTGGCTTCTTTTTGAATAGGTTGGTATTTTTGCTGCTGAAGAGATCCAACAATACCAAAAACCGCAAAAGCTCCGAAAGAAGCAAGAAAGGCATGCAGTACATCTGCCGGATGAACACCGTCAATCCACATCAGGGTTGTCGTAGTATCTCCAAGCACACTGCCTGCGCCACCTGCATTGCTGGCAGCGATGATAGCTGCAATATAACCTATATGGAGACGTCTTTTAAATACAACAAGCGCAATACTTCCACCAATCATGGCCGAAGCAATATTATCCAGGAAGGAGGACAATACCATGATGATGAATAAAAGCAATAACCCTCCTTTCCAGTCATTCGGAAGATATTGTGGTAATTTATCGGGGACTCCGGAAAGTTCAAAATGTCTGGATAACACTGCAAATCCCAGCAGCAAGCCTGCCAGGTTCAGCAATGTTCTCCATTCTCCTTCCTCCTCCTGAAAACCTGCAATGTGGTGGAATATAGAAAAATCAGGAACAGTCAGGTATTTAAATGTTAAAATGACTACTAAACCTGTAAGGGCAACATACATGGTATAACGATGAAAAATTGCAACTCCGACAAGTGTCAGTGCAAACAGGAAAAATTCCACACGGATTCCAAACAAATGTGGTGTTGAACCCGAAATCTGAGATAAAAAGTTAAACATAGTTTTTAAAGGTGCTTTGTCCGTATGGATTAATATTCATATATGAAGAAAATAAATCATATGGATGGATATTTCCGCAGACAGATGCATATTTCTGAAAAATCGTACAAAATAACATAAAGAATGGCACATAACAATACAGGTAAATGTAAAATATAATTAGGTTGAGTGCAAAATGATTTATTATGTAAACTGGATAGGGATGGATTTATCAAGTAATTGATTTATAACATCTTTGAAGAAAAGATAGATGTGCAGTAGAGTATCGTTGTAAATTGTTAAATATTTAAAATACCGGATTGATCTAATAGATTATTATCCTTGATCCTGAGTGATTTATCCTTTATTTATCAGGTTTAAAACTATGCTGGCAGTTTTTTTTATTACCGGTGTTAATTCTTCTCCGAATGAAGTGTTGACTGGTTGGATCCCAAGGATTAATACAGGCATGTTAAATAATTCAGAGATCTTTTTAAGTGATATGTTGTGTGTATGGAAAGTCAGATCGGTCAGTTTATCGGCCGGCACCAGTTCAATATACCCGGGTTTTTGCCCGAAATCAACACAATCAATGAGTATCAGGATACCTGGATCCGATTTGTTTATTTTCCCGATATAATTTTCAATGCTTGTTTCAACTGTCAGTGAGGAAATAAATTCTGAAGGCCTTATATGGTTACTTATATATACACCAACTCCATCATCCGACCTTAATATATTCCCGATACCAACAAACAGGATTTCCCCCGGGGGATTGTTTAATAATTTGCTCAGGGGGGATAACACTTACCAGGATGTTTTAATCAGTACCTTTCTGAGGCAATTGGGACAGATTATATTGAACATATCTTTGCGTTTCAGATCACCTTTAACTTCAACATGAATATCTTTTTCAGCTGCAAGCTTCAGGTTTTCATTGAGGATATTAAGGTTCAATATAGATGAAAAGGCTTTCGGGCCAAGTTTCTGATGTAGGAATTGTATATGTTCCTTTGTTGTGATGATGGCGCTGCAACTTTCACAGATCAGGAGTTCTTTCTCCTGCTTTTCGACCAGTTCATCTCTGTTGAAGACAGCCATATCATAGATCTGATCAGATAGTTTGATGCCTTTCCCTGTTATGCAGTGTTCCTGGCATTGTCCGCAGAAGATACAAAGTCCATAATTACGTTCAATGAACCGCTTTTTCTCTTTTTTATCATCGACGAAAGTGATCGCTCCTGATGGGCAGACATTTGCACAGGTTTCGCATCCCACACAATAGTTATCATCCACAACCGGTTTCCCGCGGTAGTTTTTTGACGGTGCATGTGGTTTTGCCGGGAACTTTGTAGTGTATGCCGGTGTTACCAGGGATCTGACGGCCTCTTTCAGTTCTCTAAGTTTGGGATATTTCATAATCACTACTGTTTTTACATCAAGGGTGTTAACTTAAGTTAACGTATGACTGAGGGGCTGTGTCATAACTTCATTCTAATAATTCGCTTCACCCCTCTCCTCAATCTTCTCCCCTAAAAGGGAAAGGACTTACCCCCTTCCTCCTTCAGGAAAAGGGGGCAGGGGGATGGGGTGAAGTGACGAACCATACTTATGATAGTTATCATACAGGCCCAATTTTTTAATGATCCTTATCTGATTGTTCTTTATAATCATCCTTAATGCTTCTCTTGTCAAGATCAACACCAAAGATATAGGCCCCTCTTATGAGTGCATGAGCGGCAACCGTTGCACCAAAAAATAATAAGGGAATAGCTATGAGTGCTTTTACACCTATTTCAGAAAATCCAAAGAAAAATAACAGGCTGAGCAATATACTGCATGTTCCCAGTGTAACACATTTAGTGGCAGACTGAAGCCTGTTATAAACATCCGGTAACCGGATCAATCCGAGACACCCGAACAAATTAAACAGGAAACCTGTGCAAAGTAATATAATACCGATAGTGTTACTCATTTAATTTCTTTTTACTGAGATATTTTGCAAGCGTTAATGTTCCTATGAAACTTAAAATAATCCAGGCAATTCCTATATCAATGATAAACATGCGTTCTGTGATGATGGCAATAATTACACAGATACCAACCACCAGTATTCCGAATATATCGATGGCTACCATCCTGTCGGGTATGGTTGGTCCTGCTATAACCCTGTACAGGCAGAAGAAGCACAGAGCAACCTGGGCATAAAGCAGTATATTAAGAAAAATGTTCATTCGAATATTTTTTTAAGGTATTTCTCAAATCTGCCGGATACTTTCCTGCTGTAAATTTCAGGATCTGTGCTACTGATATATATCCAGTGAATATAGATATAGTCATCAATAATATCCACTGCTATTGTGCCGGGGGTCATTGTGATAGACATTGCCAGGAAAGTCCTGGCTATTTGTGTTTCCAGATTCAGTCTTACCTTTACGATTCCCGGTTTAATGGGCATAGCCGGGTGGATCACACGATAGGCAACATCAAAATTTGCTTTCAGGCATTCCCAGATAAATATGAACAGGTAAATGATCAGCCAGAGGTACCTGGCCGGCTGGAAAAATTTCCTCACATTCTCCACAAAATACCTTCCAAAGAAAAGTGTTGCAATAAGGGCTGATACTCCTCCGACGATCAGGTTAGCCGGTGTCAATTGAAAGGTTATCAACAACCAGAAGAGAAACAGTATGATAAAAAGCGTTATATATCTCATATCATTGGTCTATTATGCTTGAAACATAACCATTTGTATTGATCAGTGCGTCTACCGCAGGATTTAATATGGTTTCCCGGATTCCGGGGAATATCAGCAGGCTCAGTCCCAGGCACAAAATAGCAAGGCCAATCATGGAGAAACACATAAAGAATGGCACTTCGCTGATCTTTTTACTGCCGGGATCCCTTTGTTTATTAAAGAATGAGAATTTCTGGAATTTCAGGAATGAGGCCAGGGTAATGATACTTACCAGGATAGCGAGAACAGCCAGAAAGTAAAATTTCCCCTTAATAGCTGCCAGGATAATAACCAGTTTGCTGAAGAACCCGTTGAAAGGAGGAATTCCCGAGATAGCCATGGAGGCTCCAAGAGATGTTGAATAGGTTACCGGCATGTATTCTGATAATCCACCCATTTCCTTTAAATCCCTCGTACCTGTTTCATATTCAATAGCTCCGGCATTCAGGAAAAGCAGTCCTTTAAAAACTGCGTGATTTATAAGGTGAAATAACCCGCCGGCAATAGACAGAGCAGCAACAGATTGGTTTCCACCGTTGACTAATATCATCATACCTATACCGACCCCAAGAACTACATATCCCATCTGACTGATGCTGTGATAAGCCAGTAAACGTTTAATATCCCACTGGCCCACAGCAAGAAAAACACCAAGGACCATTGAAACTGTTCCGAGGATGATAATAATGGTTGAAATTTCAGTAGATAAAGGGAACATATTAAAGAACAGGCGTATGATTGAATATATACCAATGGCTTTGATTAAGACACCGGATAGCATGGCTGAAATGGGTGATGGTGCCGATGAATGGGCATCGGGGAGCCAGGCATGAAAAGGCATGAGTGCAGCCTTCAGTCCAAATCCGGCTATGAAAATGATTTGTGTGAAGACATCTGCGATATTGAGTGTTTTGGTCTTCCAGTAGATCATCCCGATCCCGAAAAGGATCAGGATAGAGGCCATACCTCCCAGCACCTGGTATTTGAACGATGCTTCCAGCTCATTTTTCCCGATACCGAAGGCTACAAGTGCATAGGATGCGATGACTGCTATTTCGAGGAA
Source organism: Bacteroides sp. SM23_62_1 (assembly GCA_001304505.1). Classification (GTDB taxonomy): domain Bacteria; phylum Bacteroidota; class Bacteroidia; order Bacteroidales; family SM23-62; genus LJUQ01. The sequence continues at coordinate 13,279 of LJUQ01000118.1, read as the reverse complement.
TACAAACAGGTTGAATAAATCGCCAGTGAGCACCACACCGTTCATCCCACCAACCATCAGGCAGAACAGGGCATAGAAATTATTTTCAGCGGTAAATCTTTTGATATAGGAGATCGCATAAAAAGCAGCGAAGAAGCTGATAAGACTGATGATTGTTAACATAAAAGCAGTAAGCCCATCAAGGGTAAAACAGATTGCAACAGGTATTCCATTCACCGGTTCCCATCCGCCTATCATGTATGTATACATATCCTGGTCATTGCTGAACATGAAATAAAACGAAAGGAAAGAAAGGAATGCAAAGACCACGGAAGAAAAGGTTCTCTGGAACCCTTCGATAAATCTCCCGATAATGGGGATCAGGAAGGCCGCAGCCAGCGGTATGATCACAAATAATGGGATGAATGAACTCATTCTTCCTACCCTTTCAGATTATTGATTTTCCTGATATCAAATGTTCCATATTTTTTATACAGCTTCACTGCTATAGCCAGCAGCATGGCGTTTGTTGCCAGGGCGATCACGATGGCTGTCAGTACCATAGCCTGCGGAAGGGGATCAACAAAACGGGTATATTCAACTGTTTTACTGAGAATGGGAGCAACACCTCCTTCGATGTAACCAATTATGATCAAGAAAAGGAATGTGCTGAATTCCATAAACGTCAGACCAATAATAATCTTAATGATATTACGGCGTGTCAATACCCCGTATAAGCCGACAAGAAACAATATAAAACATAACAGGTACAGTCTCATTTCTATATCTCCTCCCTGTAAATGGCTAATGCCAAAAAAATGGTAAATAATGCCGCACCGACCTCGATACCAACCACAATATTGTATAGCGGGATAATTCCTGCGCTGATCAGGTCACCCACAACTCCTTTTGGCAGCCAGTTTTTGAAAAAGACATGTGTGCCGATCAAAAGAGCAGTGGTTGCGAGTAATATGAATGTCAGTACTGCAAGGCTTTCTGTTATGGAAGAACCTTCTTCTTTCTTCTTCAGTTTTATCAGTTCATTCCCGAACGCCAGCACCAGCAGTATGAATGCACCGGCCAGCACAGCCCCTCCGGCAAATCCTCCTCCGGGTGTAAGGTGGCCATGAGTAATGATGTATATGCCGTACATGAATATTATCCCGGAAACTAACTGGCTTACTTTTTTTACAATGACTGACATTCCTTGCATGACTGTGATAATTATTTTTTTGCTTTGATTCTTAATATGGTTAATACACCTATGACTGCTGTAAACAGTATAGTAGCTTCCCCGAATGTATCGTATCCCCTGAAGTCAAATACCACTCCTGTAACGAGGTTTGCACTCCCGGTTCTTTCAGCCGCACCATCCAGGTAGGCTTCAGACATCCTTAAGACATGATCTCCGAATGGATGAAGATGGATTATTGCCAGCCGGAAGGTATAGAACAGGGCAATCATAACAAGAAATACAACAGCTATATTCAGGAGTAGTCTGTAATTGGAGCGGATTTTGATCGATGTACTTCTGGTCTCTTCAAGCTCATGACGGGTGCTGACAAGTACCACAGAAACCATGATGATCAGGGTGATGGTTTCGACGACAATCTGCACGATTGCCACATCCGGTGCTTTCAGCAACAGGAAACAGATCACCAGTCCATATCCAACTATCCCGCAGGAGATCAGGGCCGATAACAGATCCCTTGCATGCAGGGAATATATCGCTCCCAGGATCATGAAAATAAGGATTATGGAGAGTGTTATTTCCACCTAATTATCATTATTATATCAAAACAATAAACATAATGACCAATCCAGCCAGGATCCAGATTGCATAGAGAGTGAGTGTGCCGGTATGGGCGAGGCTCAGCCAGTGGCTGAAGCCAAGGGTGATTTTCTTTGATAATTCATAAATATCAAACCATTTCTGTTCAGCCAAATCATATATGCGTGAGAATAATTTAAACTCCCTTATTGTCTTATAGAATTCAATGACTGAATAACCGGTTTCTTCCCGGAATGTCTCGCCCCCTATAAAACTATCTTCTGTTCTGAATTTGTTAATATTTCCAACAAGATAAATTATCAATCCGAGGATGATGGAAACCAGAATCAAAATAGAAATGGATGTTGATTCCCAGATACCCGGGTAATCAAATTTGCCTGCAAGAGGCATAATGATTTTTGGAATAACTATTTGTGAAGCCAGAATCCCAAATACTGCACAGATTATAGCGAGGAATAAACATGGCAACCACATAAGGATTCCAACCTCCTTTACTTCTGACAGTTGATCAGGTTTGGTACCAAGAAAAATACCTGAAATAAATTTCAATGAGGCAGCAAGTGTCAGGGCAGAACCCAGGACTACCATGCCAAGCCACAGGATCCAGAAATGACTGGCTATACCAGCCTCTTTCCCAAAATCAATAATCCCCTGGTATATAAGCCATTTTGAAGCAAAGCCATTAAAAGGAGGCACCCCTGATATAGCCAGTGCACAGATCAATGCGGAAATAAAGGTTAATGGCATAGCCCTGGACAATCCCCCAACATCTTCCAGATTTTCCTTCCCAGTTTTGACTTCAATATTGCCAGCAGAGAGAAACAATCCGGATTTATATAGGGCATGGTTGATCATATGAAACAATCCGCCTGCAATACCAAGTGGTGTTCCAAGTCCCAAACCAATTATCATATACCCTACCTGTGAAACGGCACAATAACTGAGAAGTCTTTTGTAATTATGTTGAATCAATGCCATCATGACAGCGAAAATAACCGTCATAATACCTAAGAGCATCAGGAGAAAGGTCAACCATTCGTTGATCCTGAACAAATCAACACAAATTCTTGTAAGGAAATATATGCCCAGTAATTTATCAAGTGAGGCAGGGAGATAAGCAGTTGATGAAGCAGGAGCATACTGTGCATAATCGGGTATCCAGGTATGGAAGGGGAATGCTCCGGCTTTCGTAAAACTACCAATCAGCAGTGACAGGAATGCAATGGTTAGAATTGGGTAATTCGTAGGAATATCAAGCTCTGATATTGTAAACGTCCCGTATACTTTCCATATAATCCCTATACCCAGAAGGATGATCCCATCAGATGCTCCGACCAGTATCAATGTTTTTTTTGCTGCTGCTGAACTGTTCTCATCATAAGTACTGATCAGTTTGTACAGGGTAAGACCAAGGATACCCCAGAAGGTGATAAAGAACAACAGGTTATCGGTAAGTGCAGCACCTGTTGATAATCCGGTGGTAAGTAAGAAATAGGGATAATAATTCCTCACACTCCGGCTTTTGCTCATATAAGCCAGGGAATAAATAAGAATCAATAAGCTGAAAAAACAGATAGCTATCGTAATAAATTTTGACAGGTTGTCGATATTGAAGGTGGAAAATCTGTTTGCTCCCTGGAGAATATTAAACATAAGTGAATCTTCTGCAAAAAGGAAAGAAAAAAGATCGAGATCCACCAGTTGTGAAGGGAAAGAAAACAATTTTAAAGCAAAGAAACCTGAAATTACTGATACGATAAGGGAGACGATTCCTTTTACTGTCCTGATCCTGTCGGGGATGGCAAATAAAACCACTCCTGCGATGATGGGAAAGAATATTATGTAGTACAACTCATTCATAATGAGCTTTTGCAAAAAATTTCAAAAAGGCTTCTCGCAGATATTCGCAGATTTCGCAGATATTTAAAAATCAGCATATTAAATTCTGCGGAATCTGCGAGGAATAATTTATTTTCTCTCATCCTCAACATTGATATTTAGTTAATACACAGCCCCACACACAGAAGTGCTTGAAAATATTCTTAAATTAATACGATTTGACATCCTTTAAATCCGTCTTCTAATATTTTCTGTCTTTTCATGAGAAAGTTTCAGCAATTCTCGAGTTCCCATTAATGGTTTCTTAGTAAAATAGTCGTACACCATAGCCATTCTTTCGGTGCAGCAATAACAGGGATCAACGGCAGCCAGGGAAATGGTTGCGTCTGAGATTGTCTGTCCCACGCATGATTTTTTAAATGTTGCTATGTTAACATAGCTTGGAGCCCTGATCTTATGCCTGACAGGTGTATATCCCCCGTCGGTTATCATGAAATGGAAGACTTCTCCTCTCGGAGCTTCAGCATGGCCTGTGCCCATTCCTTCAGGAACATTTTTCACTTTCACATCAATCTCCCCTTCTTTTATGTGTTCAAGTTTATCAAGGCATTGTTCTATAATGGAAACTGATTCATACATTTCAAGCAATCGTACTTCAGTCTTTGCAAATACATCTCCTTCTTCAGCTGTGATTACTTTCCAGTTTACCAGCGGGTAGGCAGCATACGGATCATCCTTACGTACGTCGATAGCCACACCTGATGCCCTTGCAGTGGGGCCAACAGCGGCAAAATCAATGATATCTTCTTTTGTCAGGACACCCACTCCTTTTGTCCGGGCATGGATTACAGGATCATCCATTACAGCGCCTGTAATAAGATCAAGCTTGGGTATGAATTCAGCAAGGATTTTCCTGATGGAAGGAATAAGATGATTGGGTATATCCCTTCTCACCCCTCCCAGTTTGAACATAGCATAACTGTTACGGTTTCCTGTAATGATTTCGAAAAGGTCCAGAATAGGTTCACGGTATTTCCATACCCACATAAAAACGGTGTTATACCCCAGGAAATGCCCGGCCAGGCCAACCCATAAGAGGTGACTATGAATCCTTTCCATTTCACCGATAATCGACCGGATATATTTTGCACGATCGGGAATTTCTACATTTGCGATTTCTTCAATACAGTTTGCAAATGCGAACGGGTGAGATGTTGAACAGATACCACATACCCTTTCCACAAGGAAAAATACCTGGTCGAAAGTTTTCGACTCGCTCAGTTTTTCTATCCCGCGGTGGTTATAACCTGTTTCCCATTTGATATCCCTTACGATCTCCCCGTCGCAATAGAGTTTAAAAAGCTCGGGCTCTTCCTGTAAAGGATGGTATGGTCCGATTGGTATGATCTTTTTATTACCCATAGTTTTCGTTTGCGATAATCTACGATAATGGTTTCTTCCTGTAAGGATAAACACCTTCGGCCCAGTTACCCTGTGAAATCAATTTTTCAAGATTGGGATGGTTTAAAAAATTGATCCCGAGAATTTCATGCATTTCTCTTTCTATCCAGTTCGCACCCTCGAATGATCCTGTCAGAGATTCTATTTCCGGTTTCTCTGCCGGCAGGATTACATGAAGGTTCATGATCAGCCCCGTCCTGTCAAATGAAAAGTGATAATAGATTTCAAATCCCTTCTTTGTTTCCAGGGCTGATGCAATGATGAACCGGAAATGCCGGTCATGATACAGATACTGACTGATATTTATAATGGCCTTCCCCGGAATATCAACCGTTACCCTTTTGTCGTTCTTTTCAGTAATATTGAGAATTTCGGGATCAAATTTTTCCTTTAAATCCTCAATAATATTTTTAATCTCCGGGTTCATGAGTTTTTTACTTTGTGGACTCACCCCCTGTCCCCCCTCTCTCGCGGGAGAGGGAGGAATCAAAAGGGGGGTGAGTCAATAGTTTCACAATACCCCCAATAATCGCTTCCGGTTTTGGGGGGCAGCCGGGGATATAGGCATCAACGGGTATAATCTGATCCACCGGTCCGGCAAACACATTTCCTTCGGCAAATATTCCCCCTGTACAGGCACAGGCGCCGATGGCCACAACAAGGATTGGTCTGGGAGCCTGGTTATACAATTCAAGCAGCCTGATCTTGTCTTTCTGGTTGATGGATCCACTTACAAGAAGAACATCTGCATGGCGGATGCTTCCAACCAGCTGCATACCGAATCTTTCTACATCATATCTGGGTGTTAGACAATCAAGGATCTCTATATCACAGTTATTACATGATGCCCCACCGAAATGAAACAACCACAATGATTTTTTAAATATGAAATCCCTGAATCCCAAGTTATCTTCGTTTTATAGCCCGAAAAAAGCCAGAATGATAGCGATCACTGCCAGGAGATTCATCCAGATAAAAAAGAATCTCATGGCCTGTTTTATTTTAACCCTTGGATTTGTATTACGGATCAGGGTTAAAAGCAACACAACAACAACTATCTTCAGTACTGACCAGAGAATATGGATCCCCTGAAATTTAAATCCTCCCATGAACAATGCCACCAGGAATGCAGGAAGGATAAGTAACATAATATATTTAGTCAGTTTAACCAGTGCATATGCTGAACCTGAATATTCGATAAAAGAACCATGTGTTATTTCAGTTTCTGCCTCCGCCATGTCAAAGGGAACCAGTCCCAGTTTTGCCTGGAGGCAGAAGAGCATAACAATAAAGAGGATAACACCTGAAATACTTCCGATAAAAATCCTTGTATCGTTCTGTTGTTGTAAGATATCGAACAGGCGTATATTCATTTCAGCCTTCAGCACAATTCCTGCAATAACAAGCAGAAAAGTCAGTTCATAACTCATGATCAGTTTCATTTCCCTTGACGCGCCAACAGCAGCCAGCGGATTACCCGAAGCAAGGGCACCGATCATAAAAGAAAGCGAAGGGATTGTGAGCAGGTAAAAGATCACAATCAGATCACCCGAAAAACCAGTTTTAATGTTGAAAAGCGGCATCAGGATAAGCACTCCCGAAATTATTACTGCACACAAAGCGAATACGGGAGCCAGCAGGAAGGTCAGTTTTGATCCTTTTGCCGGGAGGATGGTTTCCTTCACGAGAAGAAGTTTCAGAAAGTCATAAAACGGCTGAAGAAGGGGAGGGCCTTTTCTAAACTGAACCATTGCAGTAACTTTACGGTCGAACCAGGATAATAATCCGCCTGTCACTGTCATAAACAGCAAACCGGGATAGATCAGGAAGTAAAATAGGTCCTTCAGCATATCTCTCTGTTATTACTGGTCCCAGACATAATCCCTGACCAGGATTTGTTCAGTTAGTTTATAAATATGTTTTTCAGGATCTTCATCACCTTCATAAAATACAATTGTTTTACCGGGTGATGCCTCGACGAAACGGTTTAGTTCTTCTTCATCGCTGAGATCAAAATAATTTTCTCTATCTTTTTTCTCGAAGAGATCGGGCATCAGTGTTCCGAACGGACAGGCCATAATGCATGATTTACACCTGACACACAGATTCATAGCCCTGGTGATCATTTCATTCTCATTTTTTTCCAGTGCATCAGCCGGGCAGACACTGATACAGGGAGCATCACCGCATTTTCTGCAACTGAAATAGAATGCAGCCAGTTCCCTGATGGATTTAAATTCGGTATTGAAGGAGGATTCCTTAAAAATACCGTCAGGCTTACATTCCTGGTAATCCCTCAGTTGAACCATATCGATAAGTATCTTTTTCCTCATGCCTGCTGATATTGCAATCAATATTAAATTTCAGGTCATGGTAATTATATTAACCAATTGAAAACGTGTGTCTGCCAGCCTCTGAGATAATGTTTTTCCAATGATTTTCATTATTTTAAATCCGACCGTGTGATTTATATTCATCAGTTCGATGAGTTCTGATGCTTTTATTGCAAGGACCTTTACTGGCTGTGTCGCGATGGCATAGGCAGTGGATATGTAAGGGGGGAAAATGGCCGACCACGAAAAGATCTGTCCGGCATGGATGGTATCGATATTGATCCTTCCTTTAGCCGACACATTAATGCCAAGGATAACCAGTCCTTCAACCAGGATATAGAGTTCTGACAATTCCTGGTGTTCCTCAATAATCACATCTTTCACCTTAAATTCTTTAAGCTCACTGATTTCAAGAATCTTTTCCATGGTGGCGTCATCAAGTTCCTTAAAGAATTTCAGTTTCTTCAGTTCGTCAATGTTTTGTATCATAATGTCATAGTATATAGGCAAATGTTATGCAAGATTTCACCCCACTCATAAATCCTCTCCCCTAAGGATGGAGAGGACTTTTCTCTTTCCCACTTTTGAGAATTAAAAAAGGATGAAATGGATCTTATATATAACAAATCAATAAATATGTTCATATTTTGTTCGATACTAATTACAACCAAATATCCGGAAGTCCTTTTATTTCATCAAACCTAAAGACAGGACCATCTTTACAGACGAAGTAATCACCCATCATACAGTGTCCACATTTTCCCAGTCCGCAGGACATATTTTTTTCCAGTGACAGATAGATATCTTTTTCAGAGAATCCCATTTCCATAAGGCGGATGGTGCTGAATTTCATCATGATCGGGGGGCCGCATACCACTGCTACCGAATGCTCCAGGTCGACTTCTACCTGGTCGAGCAAAACGGTAACAACACCTATTGTTTCCGACCATGTTTCATCACCCTGATCAACTGTCCTTAATACTTCGAATCTTTCTGTATTCCGCAGTTCGTTGATGAAGGGTTTGTAGATACACTCTTCAGGTGTTTTTGAACCATAGCAGAGGGTAACTTTTTTAAATTTATCCTTTTCGGCTATCAGGTTATAGAGCAGTGACCGGAGTGGTGCAAATCCACAGCCTCCACCCAGAACCAGCACTTCTTGGCCATAAAATTCCTCCACGGGATATCCTCTTCCGAAAGGACCCCTGATCCCTAGTATTTCCCCACCCTTTAGCTGGTGGATCTGATCTGTTACATAACCGGCTTTCATAATGGTTACTTCAATCTTATCCTTAACCAAAGGAGAAGATGAAGGAGTGAAAGGTGCCTCCCCCAGTCCATTCAAAGTCAGTTCTATAAATTGTCCCGTTTTAAAAGAAAATTCCTCTTCAGGTATCAGGACAAAAGTTTTGATTGTTGGTGACTCCACGATGGTCTTTTCCAGCCTGGCTTTGATGGGTTTATATATGTTCCGGGTTTCTGCCATTACCGGTACTAAAAGTTCGTTATTAAAATACTTGTCAAATTTTGTTAAGTAAATTAATCAACCACAAAGGGCACAAAGGGTATCACAAAGGGTACAAAGGGTATCACGAAAGATTAATATAAATTACTTTGTGTACCTTCGTGTTGCACTTTGTGTCCTTAGTGGGTTATATTATATTTATTTGAATTCTAGATTATCAGGCAATTCTTGTCTATACCAAAACCCTTGCTAATTCTTTAAACAGTTCATTTTTGCTGATTTTTCCAATGCATGCCTCAATACATCGTCCGCAACCTGTACATGCGACGGGTTCAAATTTTTGTGGTTTCCATACATATTTGCAGAGATACCTGTTACGGAATCTGACATGTCGCCTACCAAGTGGATCTTCACCGGCAGCAACCCGTTCAAATGCCGGGTACTGGCAGGCATCCAGCTGTCGGACTTTTTCAAATTCCGGACGGTCAATCAGCAGGAAACAGGTACATGTGGGACAGATGGCAGCACATGCCCCGCAGGAAACACAGGCTTTTGTATATTTCTGCCAGATCTCTTCACCCGATCCTTTTATTAATTCTCCTGTTGAGATGTAATCCGGAAGATCTTTATTAGCATCTTTAAGCAAGGAAACGATTTCATTTCGTTTGTTGATAATATTTTCCAGTTCGTCCTTACCAGTCTCCCTGAATAGTCCGTTAACCGATAATTTCTTAAACAAAGTTTCACCTTTCTCTGAATTAATTGTCAAAAATACATCCTGGTTAAGAACAGACAGTGATATATCATGATATTTTTCAGGATAAGGCTGTATTCCATATATTGTACAGTGACAATGTTCAAGGATTGAATGACAGTCAGTCCCGATGAGGATGGTACTTTCCCTTTTATGCTGGTAATACATGTCGAGGGGCTCAGAGAGATAGATAGCATCTAGCAATCCCAGGGCCATCAGGTCACATGACGGAATTCCAAGGATGATTCTCATCCGTGTATCGGGAATTGTCTTTACAACATTTTCCTTTACAGGAACAAAGAATGTTTTCAGCGGTGAGGTTGGTTTTGGGGTGTTGTAGATGATATTGTTTATATCCTCCTCAAGGATAAACCGGTAATCCTGGTAATTATCTGTCAGGATTGGTGCATAAACATAATATTCACCTAGTAGTTTAACTAATATTTTATCCCAGTTTTCTTTTGAAATGAGAAAGAAATGATTCATAAAGGACTGAAAATTTCAGATTTTACCACCTAATAAAAATATGAAAAATGAAGGTTAAAACAAATGTTATAGAATATATAAAACTCACCCCCTGTCGCCCCTCTCTCGAGAGAGAGGAGGGAATCAAAAAGGGAGTAAGTCATTAATATTCTATATTTTAACTTCTATTCGATGAATCTACAGAATCAGGCATTAAATGTAAAAGCTTCTCTAAGCAGGGCGAGGCTTTTGGGGATTGCGGTATCGGGGGATTCACCGCCTTCAAATTCAAGGGAGATATAACCACGATAATTATGCTTTTTGAAGATGGCTGCAATTTTATTATAATCAAGGTCGAGGGAATACCATTTACCACCGCCGAAATATGTTTTTGCCTGGACCAGGAAGGTTTTTGGAGCAAGCATTTCAAGCTGTTCATAGATATTTTCAAGGAAGTTACCGGTATCGGCCGTGACCATGAGCCAGGGGGAATTAATGGCATTTACAATTCTCATGACTCCTTCTGCTGTTCTTCCGAGCCCCCAGTGGTTTTCCAGTCCCAGCACAACACCACATTCCTCTGCTTTTGGGATGCATTGTGCGACAGCATCGATCACCCATTTGAAACCCTCATCTTCAGTATATCCTTCAAGGACTGGTTCGATCCCTTTGTTGGCCATCAGGTCATCGAAGGAACGGATAGTACCCCATCTTCCTGTGTTCAGTCTCATGGTGGGAATACCGAGCTGGTAAGCAAGCTCAATCTGGCGTATGGTAAGTTTAACATTCTCATCCCTGCGTTCCTTTTCAGGATAGACAAATCCTTGGTGGGTTGAAAAGCCCATCAGATCGAGTCCGCTGTGAAATGCAAGACGTTTTAATTTTTGCAGATAAGCTTTTTCCTCGGAAGTCATTTGCATGAGAAGCAGTTCGATACCGTCGAATCCCATCCTGGCTGCATCCTCGATACATTTCTCAACAGGCGTGTTTTCCCGTGGACCGTTGAACTGCCAGAATGAATAGGTTGATACACCGATCCTGTTCCTGTAACCGGTTACCGGGGGGGGTATACTATCTTCCGCCAACGAAGCTGACCTGATCATATTAACATGGCTGAACCCTGCAATGCCTGCAGAAGCTACCATTGCATTTTTAAAGAATTTTCTGCGGGTTGATTTCATGGTTATGCTTGATTAATAATAAATTTCCTTTATAAAATTAGTATTTTATTACCTTTAAAAAAATAAAATAATATGAGGAACCGGAGATGAAAATTTCACTTACACTTGACCAAATGTTATCTGTCTTTGAGACATATAACACAGCCACCTGGTTTGTTCAGGTAATTGCCTGCATACTGGGAATAACAGCTATTTTTCTTACGGTTAAAACCTCGGTGTACACCAACAGAATTATCTCAGCTATTCTATCGTTTATCTGGTTATGGACAGGAGTTGTTTTTTGTATCTTTTACTGGGCTCCGGTCTTTACCCCTTCATATGGCTATGGTGTGTTATATATCATTCAGGCAGGAATGTTTTTTTGGGCTCTTTTCAGATTGAAGCTCTCTTTTCGATTTGAGATGAATGAATATTCAGTTCTTGGGGTATTGTTTATTATTTATTCGATGATTGGGTATCCTTTAGTTGGGTATTTTCTGGATCATATTTACCCGCAATCGGTATCTTTTATACTTGCCCCCTGTCCCGTTGTTGTTTTTACTTTTGGCATGCTGCTGCTGACACATATAAAATTCCCAAAGTATTTACTTATCATACCCCTATTTTGGTCAGTATGTGGAATAATCCCGGTTTATTTAGGGATTCTGGAGGATATTGGCCTGGTCGTTGCAGGTGTGGTGAGTACTATACTGATTTTGATAAGAGATCGAAAGAGGAGAGTGGGATTCTGAGGCTTTACAATTTCCGGTTTATAATTTACGTGAGTTTTGGATTTGTAATCTCTGAATATTAGATAAGTATTTGAAAATCCAATTAATCCCTCATCAACCTCAGGCTGATGAGTGATCTCGTTTATCTACATTGATATCTTTAGAATATATAAAAATAGCCTATATTATGAATTTAGTAATCAAAGTAAAAGAAATCAAAGGTCACTGTCCTGTATACGAGTTAAACGACAATTTTAAACTCCTGGATGGTTACAGGCTTGTATCTGATATACCAGTGTGTATGCATTCACTTGCGGCGTTGATGCCTTATTATAATGCCTTGCGGATTTCTTCTCCGGAGCAATGGGGATTAGCGGGGAAAGAGAACAGGGGTTGTGCATATGTACAATGCATGGATGCACAATCATATACTAACGGAGGGACAGCGATATTTGAAATAACCAGGCAGGTATGATAAATATAATTTCATATACAGCTAGTCGATAAAATATACACACTTTTTACCGATTACCTCAGGTAGTTGACAGCTTGTCCAATTAAACAAAAAGTTTTAATTTTGACGCCCACTGCCCCGTGGTGTAATTGGCAACACGTCTGACTCTGGATCAGAAAAGTTCAGGTTCGACCCCTGACGGGGCAACTGCATGTTAAGCATATGCAACTGATTTACAGAAGTATATGCTTATTTTATTTGGTATTGACTGTAACGATACTGAAACAATTATTAAAAAACAGGCTATTTAGTATTAATAATCTCACTCCTCATCCTTATCATCTTTCCTGAAAATAGCGTAAATAACTGCAACACCAATAACCACTGCCGGGATACCGAATAAAAAAGCTGGCAGACCAATTTCCAGGGCCTGTTCATGGAGGAAATGTATCGCATAGATGATAAATGCTGTCCATACGATGATCTTTAATATTGTTCTCATGGTTGTATCTGTTTTAGGTTAATAAAAAAAGCGCTGCTTACCCAGGGCAAACAACGCCATTTAACTGTTTGATAAACAAATATTTAAGGCTTAAAATAAGACGATTTAAGCGGTTTTACAGGCTCAGTAAGAGGATACCATTACTGACATGGAGATCGTGTCTCTGAAGTGCCTTAAAATGCGTCAGGAGGGCTAATTTGAGGCTATAAGGATGTATATGGCTGATATTCAGTTAGATGATCTGCGAATACGCCCTAAAAATGGCATTAAAATGAAGTACATCCATGTGGCATTTATCAGAGATATCAACAGTAAATAGAAGGTATTAAACTGTTTAAATAACA
>LJUQ01000117.1 GCA_001304505.1 Bacteroides sp. SM23_62_1 | reverse complement strand
AATATCTTTTCTTCACAGAAAGGCCAGACGGTTATCAATTTTAACAGTCCTGCTTTCAGTCCTGCACTTCTGGCCATTTTCACAGCACTTAATGCTGATCTGGCTGGTATTCCATAAGCGACAACAACAATTTCTGCATCTTCAATAAATCTTTCCTCATAATCTATGATATCCACCTTGTTTTTTAAAATTTTGTCACATAGTCTACTGATAAGTTTTTCGTGTGCCTCAGCATTCATTGCCGGATATCCCCGTTCATCATGAGTCAGTCCGGTGGTAATTATTTTATAACCATCTCCTGCGTTAGCAATAACAGGCACAAGATCATCAGCTGTCTTATACATCATGTATCTGGCTGGAGGAACTGCTGGTTTTTTCCTGTTGATCAGGTGAATATCTTTTTCTTCCGGGATTACTACCCTCTCAGTCATATGTCCTACAATTTCATCTGACATGATCAGGACGGGAAGCCGATATTTCTCGGAGAGGTTAAATGCCCGGATGGTGAGATCGAATAATTCCTGTGGAGAACTGGGGGAGAGAGCAATTACTTCATAATCGCCATGCGATCCCCAACGGGCTTGCATCATGTCCTGCTGTCCAACAATGGTGGGTAACCCGGTGCTTGGTCCGCCACGCTGAATGTTAACAAGAACACATGGGATTTCCATCATTATGCCAAGCCCGAAATTCTCCATCATAAGGCTAAAACCGGGACCGGAGGTTGCTGTCATGGACTTAACTCCCGCAGATGAAGCACCAAGGATTGCATTCATAGAGGCAATCTCATCTTCCATCTGAATAAAAGTCCCGCCCACCTCGGGCATTCTTTCCGATATATGTTCTGCAATTTCCGTTGCAGGTGTTATCGGGTAACCAGCAAAAAAACGGCATCCCGCAGCAAGAGCACCCTCCGCACAGGCAAAATCACCACTTATGAAATGTTCACCCGTCAGTACTGCAGGCCGGAGGGTCGTCGAATACTGATCCTTCTTATTTTTTTGAAGACTCATTTTCGGTTATATAAATTGCAAATTCGGGACAAATAAGCTCACAAAGCCTGCATGCAATACAAGTATCTGTTTCTGCAACTTTTGGAGGATGGTAACCTTTGGAATTAAAATCATCGGAAAGAACAAGGACATCATTGGGACAGAACTCTATACAGAACTCACACCCTTTGCATCGTTCTTTGATCAGGTGGATTGTACCGTGAGGGATTTCATATTTGTCTAGATCAAGTGGCTTACGCCAGTAATCCTCACTCATTTTATCCGGGGCATGTGATTTTGAGATTTCTGGAACCATTATGGTAAAATTGAAATTGAAAACAATGCTATCAAAATACCTGAGATGTTAAAACTTTGAGATTGAAAGACAGCAGTAATAGAACTGCAAGACTGAAACGCTGAAAGGATGAAAATACTGAAAATGAAAATTTTGAAAGAAGTGAGAAATTGAAATGAGAGATAAATAGTGAAAACAGGAATGAAATTAATCCTCAACAAATATAAGGCATTAATAACTAAAAGCCAATAAATTAAAAATCTTTTTTCCATTGAAGAAGAATTCACATCACAGGTAAGAACGTAATCAAAAACATTGCACAAGTGCTGATCTCCACCAGGAATAATATTTATCTTCAAGCTCTTCCACAGAAGGAAATGGATAAAACAGGAAATCCTTCTGATCACCAAAATAAAAGCCGTCTTTAATACAGCGATATGATAGTTGTCCGGTAAAACAGCGCAGAACTGTCTTTGTTTGTCTTTCAGGCGATTGCTGAAGTTTTACCAGGCAATCGCGAAGATGATCCGGGTTGGGATAGGGCAGGTTATGCAGTGGCGCATTCGGGTCTTTTGCCATCTGACCAAGCTGCATCTCTGCAAAAAAAATCTTTGGTGTATATACGGGCTTGGATGAATCGGTGAGGAATTTTACAAATTCAGGAGGAGATAACTTACTTGCTACACGGGTTGTGATAGGATTAAATTGCTGGTATAAGTGGGTTTCCTCGCCTGGAGATTTGTATTCTGAAGGTTGAAGTTCAAGAACTTTTCCATCGTCTGTAACCAGGTAAAGGTTGTTCAATGCTGCTACAGGTATATTTTCGAAAACCCGGTAAATAGAAAGATATACAGATCTTTTTGGTTCTCCATCTTCGTATGGAATTAATCTCTTTTCAACATGCTTCCATGGGAAATCCTTCATTTTTTCAGCATCAACCTCAAAAAAAATAGCCTGTCCGCGTATGTTCTTTTTCGTTCCAACAGCCAGGTAATTACCGAATTCTACTGGTGGCAGATGGGATGCCACAAGAGATTCCGGTGTTGCAGTGAGATAGAAATATCTTTTCATAGGTCCCAGGTTTTTTTGGACAACATAAAATTAACCAAGGATAAATTAAAAGTCAATAGATAATCGATAAATTATGAATTTTTAAGAAAAAAATAGTATCCCTGGCATAGTGAGATTATTAAAATTTTCTATAGGATTAAAAATTGTTTTTCAAGATCCCGGTAGTGACAGGAATGTATTATCACTATAATTTTTATAAAAATCTTATTCACACTCTATTCTATGATCTCACTCCTCTGACACTCCTCTTTCTAAAGAGGAGGGAATCAAAGGGAACGATAAGTCCGTAATATTTTGCTCAATAATTTACAATGTTATTTATCCAATCGGTGGTTTTACGATTAAAGAAATTCCTATATCTTTACGCTTCGTTTTTGAAAAAATAATTGAAAGGATTGGATTAAACGTTGCATAAAAATTATTTTATGCGATTTAAGGATATGATGGAAGGATGGGATAATGGAATGATGGTAAGCCGGAATATATCCCGTATTATGTATTCTGAGGTATCACGGTTATATGAAGTCATCATAAGCCGGCATTTTAATGTTCCAACATTTCAGTATTCTGATGCGATATTGACATACACAAAATAAGGAAGTTAACGCTGATTATATCTCAAATTCACGATGAATTCACAATAAAAGAATCTAAATCATGGAGAGTAATCTATTCTGGTTTGTCCCTGCAGCCTCAGCCCTGGCTTTAATATTTGCCTGGTATTTTTTCCGCAGCATGAAGAAGGAGAGCGAAGGAACTGAAACGATGCAGCGAATTGCTTCTCATGTAAGAAAAGGAGCAATGGCTTATATTAAGCAACAATATAGGGTTGTTGGTATCTTTTTTATTGGGCTGACGATTGTTTTTTCAATCCTGGCCTATGTTTTTCACTTGCAGAATCCATGGGTGCCATTCGCTTTTCTTACCGGAGGTTTTTTCTCCGGGCTTGCCGGTTTTTTCGGCATGCGTACAGCGACATACGCATCAGCCAGAACAGCCAATGCAGCTCAGAAATCACTCAATTCAGGACTGAGAATTGCTTTTCGCAGTGGCGCGGTCATGGGACTTGTTGTGGTTGGATTGGGTTTGCTGGATATTTCTATCTGGTTCATCTTGCTGAATTATTTCATTGATCTTGGTCCGGGGGAGAAGTTAAGTGTTATCACAACAACCATGCTAACATTTGGTATGGGCGCCTCCACACAGGCTTTATTTGCGAGGGTTGGTGGCGGGATATTTACGAAAGCTGCTGATGTTGGAGCGGATCTTGTTGGTAAAGTAGAAGCAGGGATTCCCGAAGATGATCCGAGAAATCCGGCTACAATTGCGGATAATGTGGGTGATAATGTCGGGGATGTAGCAGGAATGGGAGCTGACCTCTATGAATCATATTGTGGATCCATCCTTGCCACCGCTGCTCTGGGTGCGGCAGCCTTTCATCTGGATCCAACACTCCAGTTTAAATCAGTTCTTGCACCAATGCTGATTGCCGGAGTGGGTATCGTACTCTCAATCCTTGGGATATATATTGTCAGAACGAAAGAGGATGCCACACAAAAAAATCTGTTAAATGCACTGGGAAGAGGAATCAATATAAGTTCTTTGTTTATTGTGGTATTTTCATGGCTCATATTGTATGTACTCAAAATAGAAAACCTCTGGGGTATATGGGGTGCAATTGTAACGGGGCTGATAGTGGGGATTGTGATAGGTAAAGCCACAGAATATTTTACTTCTGAAGAATACCGGCCTACAAGAAGGATTGCTTCCAGTTCTGATACCGGTCCTGCTACTGTTATTATATCAGGTATCGGCGTTGGGATGTTCTCCACGGTTGTTCCTGTTCTTGCTGTTGTTATTGGGATCATCCTGGCATTTTTGTTTGCCTCCGGATTTGATCTGGCGAATATGGGTATGGGATTATATGGTATCGGTATTGCTGCTGTAGGTATGCTGTCGACGCTTGGTATTACATTGGCTACTGATGCCTATGGCCCCATCGCGGATAATGCCGGTGGAAATGCTGAGATGAGTGGCCTAGGACCGGAAGTCAGAAAGCGAACAGATGCTCTTGACTCTCTTGGTAATACAACTGCTGCCACAGGAAAAGGATTTGCTATTGGATCAGCCGCTCTCACTGCACTGGCTCTGCTGGCCTCCTATATCGAAGAGATAAAAATAGGAATCAAAAGATTACTGGTAGAAACTGGCTGGACAGAGTACATTTTCCCGAACAGAACCATTATATCCGATCCTTCAGAACTGGATCATTTAGGTTTTGCAGATTTTATGGATCTTTTTGAAGTTCACCTAATGAATCCTCTGACACTGGTTGGTATTTTCATAGGAGCTATGATGGCTTTCATGTTTTCCGGCCTGACGATGAATGCTGTCGGCAGGGCGGCAGGAAAAATGGTTGAAGAAGTACGCCGCCAGTTCAGGGAAATCAAAGGAATCCTGGAAGGCAAAGCGGAACCGGATTATGCACGATGTGTCGCCATATCAACACGTGGAGCCCAGATTGAGATGATTGCCCCTTCCATGCTGGCAATCATTGTCCCGATTATTGTCGGATTTATTTTCGGGATAGCTGGATCAGTAGGATTGCTTGTCGGAGGATTAAGCACAGGATTTGTGATGGCTGTGTTTATGGCCAATGCAGGAGGAGCCTGGGATAATGCAAAGAAATATATCGAGTCCGGTCACCTGGGAGGGAAAGGCTCCGCCAATCATAAAGCTGCTGTGATTGGAGACACCGTTGGCGATCCCTTCAAGGATACGTCAGGGCCAAGCCTGAATATCCTGATTAAATTAATGTCGATGGTTTCAATCGTGATGGCCGGCGTTAATGTGGCAATTAATCTTATGTAGTAATATTAAAATGGAATAAAATATTCGGGATCTACATATACTTAACAGACAGGTCATCCCGACCCGATTCAGGCGAAAAAGGATCTCGTCGAATCTGCCAGATTTATCCCTAGTTAATTAATTTAAGACATTTCAACCACCCTGAAACTTTTTCAGAATAACCTTTTCCCCATCAAACAGAGCGTATGTAAAATTGATGATCCAATCACCCACAAGGATCAGTTTACTTTTTTCATTCAGTGAATATTCCATAGGGATGTGACGGTGGCCAAAAATAAAAAAATCGAAATGTTCCGTTTTCAGCTTTTCCCTGGCAAACTGAAACAGATCTTCTTTATCGGGCCCAAGGAATTCAAGGGTTATACCTTTGGCATATCGTGTTCTTCGGGATATACGCTGGGCAAGAGCAGTTGCGAAATTAGGATGAAGACAGGTGTAAAACCACTGTAGTATCTTATTCCTGGTAATTTTCATCAGAAACCGATGACTTCTCTCATTCGGGCCAAGGCCATCACCATGTGCTATAAAGAATTTCTTTTCATTGTAATATTTTGTGACGGGAACCGGGCATAATATAATACCCGCTTCTGAAGGCAGATAATTGAATATCCAGACATCATGATTTCCTATAAAATAATAAACCGGAATTCCCGAATCTGTTATCTCAGCAATTTTTGCAATAAAACGTGTAAAACCCCTGGGCACAACCTTCCTGTATTCAAACCAGTAATCAAACATATCACCAAGGAGGTAAATTTCTGTTGCATCCTTCCTGATTTCATCCAGCCAGCGTACAAGTAATTTTTCACGATCCAGGCTCTGAACCTGTGAGTCCATTCCAAGATGTGCATCCGAGGCAAAATATATTCGCATATTCTCTTTCATCTCACTCATTCATCATTTGTTCGATCCGTCTGTTAAGATCTGTTATAGATAAATTCTTGCCTCTGATATCCCATTGTTTGTTAATCAGATAGGTCGTTGGCAGGGATGTCACATTATAGACAACTGCGACCATTGATTCCGGATAACTGAGTTCACTAACATTTATCCAGGGAAGTTCATC
Source organism: Bacteroides sp. SM23_62_1 (assembly GCA_001304505.1). GTDB lineage: Bacteria > Bacteroidota > Bacteroidia > Bacteroidales > SM23-62 > LJUQ01. The sequence continues at coordinate 7,261 of LJUQ01000117.1, read as the reverse complement.
ATATTGTATTGCCTGTATCCAGGATTCTCTTGAATTATCCAGTGAAACCTGGTAAATTTCAAATCCGGCTGGGTGATATTTATGATAGATCTCAAGTAGCCGGGGATTCAAATTCATACTTTGCTGATTCCATGATGCCCAGAAACTGAGCAGGACCACCTTTCCTTTCAGGGAAGACAGGCGAATGGTATCACCATCAGGATTGGGAAGGGCTATTTCGGGGAGTGATGGTTCTATCTCATTAATTATCTTTTGAATATCCATAGCACGAATCTGCTTTTCCAGATTGGAAGCATTTAAAATAAGTGACCTGACATGTACCGACTCAGGATAAATTGTGTCAAGAGCTGCACCGGTGATTTTAAATAACTGTACATCCCTGTTTTTATGGAGAACGTATATCTCACTATCAAGTTTTTGATAAATGGCATAAATGGATGCCATTGATGTTAAATGTTCAAGAATAAATCTGATACTGAATGTCCTTTGATCTTCGATGATATTGTTGTATTCATTGATTAACTCGGTTTGCCTGATTTCATCAGAAATTGTATTATGTATCAGGTATTGAATCGAATCAAGTTTCTTCTTTGTTATATAAAGCCTTTCATTCAGATCTTTAATATATTGTGAACCTTCTGATCCCTCAATTTGATAACGAAATGGAAAATCTTGTTTCGTTGACCTGATTAATAAATCCTCTCCCGGGGCGATGAGAAGTGGAAGAATCCGGTTATCACCCAGATTGAGATTATAAAACCTTGGATATTCTGTATGTCCTTTAAAAGAAAATTTTCCCTCCTTATTTATTTTAACACTGTCCAGTGGCAGTATCCTGTCAACACCCTGTTCATCAAGGTATATCTTACCCGGTTCAATATCTTCAATGACTCCACTGATTTTAAAAGTGTTTGTTTTTGTACATGAAATAAGCAGAAGTATAAGAATATAACCAAGGGCTCTTTTCATATCATCAATTAATATGTTGTGAAATCCACTCAAGGATCATAAGATTAGAACGTTTTAGCGTGTGACATAATTTCCCAGGTTTATCCCTTTTAATTCCCCAATTCTTGCTGGAGAGGGGGAACAGGGGGGTGAATCCAGGTAGTGTGTATGAAGAAAAATGTTCTTCAAGAATTGTTTCATCTAACTTGGAGTATTACCCTGCCTGCTGTGTTATGAGCCAGTAACTTCCGTGAAGCAAGACAGGAAAGTTTATATGAAAAATAATTCGCAACACAATCAATCGGTATAAATCTATCATCCATTAACGATATACAATGTCTCAGTTGCTAAATAATTTATCGAGAACACTGCTCAGTTTCTCACCCTGCAGATTTTGTTCAATTATCCTTCCTTCTTTATCGAGAAGGAAATTCATTGGAATACCCTGTATATGATAAATTGGAACCACAATGGAATTCCACATTCTCAGATCGCTGACATGTATCCAGTTAAGGCTGTCGTCTTTAATTGCCTTCAACCAGGCATCACGGCTTCTGTCGAGTGATACATGGTAAATCTCAAAACCTCTTGTGTGGTATTTGTTATAATTCATTACGAGGTTAGGATTTTCATGCCTGCAGGGGGGGCACCAGGATGCCCAAAAATCAAGAAGGACATAATTACCTCTTAGTGAGGATAGGGATATTGTATCACCATCAGGCCCGGGTAAGGAAATTTCAGGAGCAATAATACCTTTTCCCAGGTAGCGTGATGTCATTTCCCCGACACGCAACTGCTCCCTTAATTCAACAACCTGGCGATGGAGTTCACGAACTGCTTCAGATTCAGGATAACGGATATTCAGGGAGGAATCCACAATATTATAATATATGAAATCCTCAACAGGATCAAGCAGATACTGGCGTGGTCCGATTTGCTGGTATAGAGCCATCAGGCTTGCCAGAGAATTAATATTCTGATGGATAAAGTCGAATGTATATGCTCTTTGTGAATCAACAATTTCTTTATAAGCAGTATCCAGACTTGCTTTTATCTTCAATATATCCGGACTATGTATGCTATCATTAAAAATCTTGGTGAGCTGGCGGATTCTGAGGAGTGTTTTATTTTGGGCAGATGTGAGCTCACGTATTTTTTTTGAATCATCAGAACCCTCTACAGCATATGTCGTATAGAGATTATTGGCATCACCAGAGATAGAAATATTGTCTCCCGCCCGGATGAGCAAAATAATGAAATCATCTTCCGAGGCATACAGAGTGAAAAACCTGACAATATCGGTATAGCCTTTCAGTATAAAGTTGCCGGATTCATCGAGGGATGTGGAATCAACAGGGATAAGTTCACTGGTGGTCATTTCTTTCAGAAAGATCCGTGTGCCTTCATTGCCGGTAAGGTTGCCTGAAACTGTAAAATTTTTTTTCTCCCTGCTGCAGGTAGTCAATAAAAAAAAGATTAAAACAAAATAAAAAACTCTGGACGACATATATGATGTTTCTTTGATCTGCGAAGATAAATAAAATTTACTATCACCTTTTTAACATGACATATTGGTTGTTTTTTGGTATCAGGTATTGAAGCATAAAGATGCAGCACATCAATGAATTAAAAATTTATTCACACAACATATAAAATTTAACCTGCTATTAACTAAAATTAAATCTTATTCTTTTGTTTATTAATATGATTTAGTGATATTTGTACTCCTTTTGGATAATGCGCTGTAACACTAATAAGGTTACTGATAATCAATATTATAGAATACTCGTGCGGCTTGCATTATGTAATAATTCAGGAGCATAATTTCTGAGTTGTAAGGATATAACGAAAGAATTGTTAAATCATTTAATGATTTTATATTTTTTTCATATATGAGTTATATACAATTTGACAAGAATGAACTGATCAACCTTGAATATTCCCTCAGCAGGGAAATTATACGTTCGAATCGTGCAGGATCTTATGCCAGCACTACCATTGTTGGCTGTAATACAAGGAAATATCATGGTTTGCTCATCTGCCCGCTTGATCAGCTGGACCACGAAAAACATGTATTATTATCATCGTTTGATGAAACGATTGTTGAGATGGGGAAAGAATTCAATCTTGGGATTCATAAATATGAAGGTGATAATTATGTTCCCAAGGGGCATAAGTATATACGGGATTTTGAGGCCGAAACTGTTGCCAGAACTACATTCAGGGTGGGAAATGTAGTATTGATCAAAGAAAGTCTGCTTGTTGAGCGGGAGCAGCAGATATTGATCAGGTATACCCTTGAAGATAGTCAGATGCCGGTAACCATTCGATTCAGGCCATTCCTGGCATTTCGGAATTATCATACATTAAGTAAAGCTAATCTGCATGCTAACACGAAAGTCAGGCATGTCAGAAATGGAATAATGTCGAGGTTATATGAGGGATATCCGGGCTTATATATGCAATTCTCCAGGAAACCACAATTTGTTCATGTGCCGGACTGGTATTACAATATTGAATATATGAGGGAGTTAGAACGGGGTTATAATTATAAGGAGGATCTTTTAGTACCAGGATATTTTGAGGTTCACATGAAAAAAGGAGACATTATTGTTTTCTCTGCCGCCACAAAAGAAGCATCACCTGAATCATTGAAAAAGAAATATGAAAAAGAACTCTCAAAGAGAATACCAAGAACCAGCTATTATAATTGTCTTGCCAATTCAGCACAGCAATTTATAGTCAGGAAGAATAAAAATACTGAGATTATTGCCGGATTTCCCTGGTTCGGGACATGGGGGCGGGATACCTTTATTGCCCTTCCGGGTTTAACGATTGCTATTAAGGATCCTGTTTCCTTTATTGCTGTGGTGGATACGATGGTTAAAAGGTTGAACAACGGACTTTTCCCAAATATAGGTTCAGAAAAAGATCCTGCATACAATACAGTGGACGCATCATTATGGTTTATCTGGGCTCTGCAACAGCTGGCTGATTATGATCCTGAATTTGGAATATGGACCAGGTATGGTAAACATATTCAAAACATATTGAATAATTACCGTGGAGGGACTTTATATAATATAAAGATGCATGATAATGGCTTGATCTATGCCGGTATTGAAGGAAAAGCACTTACATGGATGGACGCCATTGTCGATGGTGTTGCGATAACCCCGCGGATAGGATATCCTGTGGAAATAAATGCACTCTGGTATAATGCAATCTTTTTCAGCCTTGAGATTGCCGAAAAAGCGGGTGATATATATTTTATAAATGAATGGAAGGATCTTCCCGAAAGGATCGGATCATCCTTTGTCAGGGAATTCTGGGATGAATCGGCAGGGTATCTTGTTGATTATGTGGACGGTGATTTTAAAGATATGTCAGTAAGGCCAAACCAGGTGATTGCTGCAGCCCTCAAGTATAGTCCACTGACAATTGAAATGAAAAAATCTATTCTTGATGTGGCAGAAAATGAATTACTTACCCCCAGGGGATTACGAACCCTGTCACCCAAGAACCCTCAATATAAAGGAGTATATGAAGGTAATCAGGAACAACGCGACCTTGCTTATCACCAGGGTACAGCCTGGCCGTGGTTGCTGGAGCATTTCTGCAAAGCTTACCTCGACATTCACAAACATTCAGGACTATCACTGGTTAAAAAAATTTATGAAGGATTTGAGGAAGACATGAGTGAACGTGGTATAGGGTCTGTTTCAGAGGTTTATGATGGTGATCCGCCGAACCAGGGGAAGGGTACCATATCACAGGCCTGGAGTGTGGCAGCTTTATTAAGAATAAGACGAATGATCAAGTCATTTAACTAACCGGCTTATGAGAGTATTAATGTTTGGATGGGAATTCCCTCCTCATATCTCCGGAGGGCTTGGCACTGCCTGTTATGGCCTGACCAAGGGCATGACCTTTATTCCAGGCCTGGATGTCATATTTGTAGTTCCTAAAGTTTTTGGTGACGAAGATCAGGACGTTGTCACACTACTTGGAGCTAACAATATGAAGGTTACCCGTACAGAAACAGATTTTGAAGGATTCCTTAAAAAGATTCATTACATTGAGATAGGCTCTCATATTATTCCTTATACTGATCCGGAAGAATATTATAAACTCGTTAATGCAGATAAAACAGGAGCAAAACAGTTTGTACACACACATTTTTCAGGGAACTTTGAATTCACAGGAGGATACGGACCAAACCTTTTTCAGGAAATTGGCAACTATGCATTTGTTGCCTCTCTTATTGCCGGCGAGTATCAATTTGACCTGATCCACGTGCATGACTGGCTTACATATCCTGCAGGTGTTGCGGCCAAACAGGTATCAGGCAAATCCCTTGTTGTGCATGTTCATGCCACTGATTTTGATAGAAGCGGGGGGAAAGTAAATCCAGGCATTTATGAAATTGAGAAAAAGGGTATGGAAGCGGCTGACAGGATTATTACAGTCAGTAACCTGACCAGGAAAACGGTTATCGAAAAATATGGTATTAATGCTGAAAAAGTATTTACGGTATATAATGCTGTTGAACCGCTGGCCGAAACAGAAAAAATCCAGGTACCAAGAGGTATAAGGGAAAAAATTGTTACTTTCCTTGGAAGGATTACCATGCAAAAAGGTCCGGAATATTTCATTGAAGTAGCCCACAGAATCCTGCAGAAAATGGATAATGTGAGGTTTGTGATGGCTGGAAGCGGGGACATGCTAACACGAATGATTCACAGGGCTGCTGCTTTAAGGATAATGGATAAATTTCATTTTACAGGATTTCTTAAAGGTGATGATGTTTACAGGATGTTTTCCCTTACAGATGTGTATGTGATGCCCTCAGTTTCTGAACCGTTTGGTATTTCTCCCCTTGAAGCCATGCAATCTAATGTCCCTGTTATCATTTCACGACAATCGGGAGTTTCAGAGATCCTTCATCATGCCATTAAAGTAGACTTCTGGGATATTCATGCTATGGCTGATGCTATTTATGGAATCCTGAACTATGAAGGTCTTGCATCCTTCTTCAAAAAACATGGAAAAGATGAGGTGGAAAACCTTAAATGGGAAAATTCAGCACGTAAAGTAAAAGAAATTTATGATCAGATAATAGTATAGTGTTTCTTATTGGGCTAAGTCAAAAATATTATTTCACGCAAAGATCGCAAAGAAAACATCAAGTCCGTAAAGAATATATGCCTGTTAATCAAAGCTTTGCGGTCCCTGCCTGCCGGCAGGCAGGTTTGCGGTCACTTTGCGAGCTCTGCGTGAAATCTTAAATTGAAGTTGTGTCACAGCCCCTACAGGAAAAATCTAATCAATCCATTATGAGAACCATTTGTTTATATTTCCAGGTACATCAGCCATTCAGGTTCAGAAGATACAGATTCTTTGACATCGGGAATGAACATTATTATTATGATGACTATACTAACGAAAGTATACTCAGGAAAGTAGCTGACAAATGTTACCTGCCTGCAAACAGGATATTACAGGAGCTGATACATAAGCACGAAGGGAAATTCAAAGTGGCATTTTCAATTTCAGGTATCGCACTGGATCAGTTTGAACTGTATGCCCCTGAAGTGATCAGGAGTTTTCAAAATCTGGCTGAAACAGGTTATGTGGAATTCCTGGCCGAAACCAATGCCCACTCTTTAGCAGCTCTTAAAGACAGGTCAGAATTTGAAAAACAAGTCAGGGAGCATGTCAGCAAAGTAAATTATTATTTCGGACAGACTCCTTCAGTATTCCGCAATACGGAGCTTATTTATTCGGATCAGATTGGCGTTATGATTGCTGATTTGGGTTTTGAGGCCGTGCTTACAGAGGGGGCCAAACATATATTGGGCTGGAAAAGTCCGAACTATCTTTATTGTAATGCTGTTAACCCGAAGTTAAAGATTTTACTGAAAAATTTTACACTTAGCGATGATATCGCATTCCGTTTCTCAAACAAAGGGTGGAAGGAATATCCATTAACAGCAGAGAAATATGTCAGCTGGCTCAATAAACTTGATAAAAAAGAGGAAACCGTCAATCTTTTCATGGATTATGAGACTTTTGGCGAACATCAATGGGCCGAAACGGGCATATTCGAATTCCTTAAAGCTTTACCTGATACGGTTTTCAGGATGTCGAGATTCACTTTTTCAACACCTTCGGAAATATCGAGAAACCTGCAACCTGTATCAGCCATCCAGGTGCCTTACCCGATATCCTGGGCAGATGAAGAACGTGATGTAACAGCCTGGCTGGGGAATGAGATGCAACAGGATGCTGTTAATAAGCTGTATGAGCTGTC
>LJUQ01000116.1 GCA_001304505.1 Bacteroides sp. SM23_62_1 | reverse complement strand
ATCCTTTTCTCCTGATGCATTGGCCTTTCCTGAGGCTGAGTAAGGAAACTTGCCGGTCCTGATGTCAAAACCAGCTTCTTTAGCAGCTTTTTCGGTCAGCCCGACAGATGCAATTTCCGGAAGTGTATATGTACAGGCCGGGATATTATCATACCGTAGAGGTTGTGGATTATTCCCGGCGATCTTTTCAACACAGAGGATACCTTCAGCAGATGCTTTATGCGCCAGTGCCGGGCCGGGGACAATATCACCAATAGCATAAATACCGTCCACACTTGTTCCCATGAACGCATTAACCTTTATCTTTCCATTTTCTGTTGCGATTCCAAGTTCATCGATTCCTATTCCTTCCACATTGGGGGTGATGCCAACAGCCGATAAGACAATATCGGCTTCCATTTCTTCATGGCCTTTGCTCCTCTTTATTTTAACCATACATTTACCACCCTTTGCATCAACAGACTCAACTGTTGAAGAGGTCATAACATTGATTCCGGCTTTTTTAAAGGATCTTTCAAGCTGTTTGGATATCTCATCATCCTCGAGCGGGACAACTGATGGTAAAAACTCCACAAGTGTGACGCTGGTGCCCATTGTCTGGTAGAAATATGCAAACTCACTGCCTATTGCTCCTGAACCAACAACTACCATCGATCCAGGTAAATCTTTTAATGTCATCGCTTCCCGATAACCAATGATCTTTTTGCCATCCTGTTTAAGATTTGGCAGCTCTTTTGACCGGGCCCCTGTTGCCAGTATAATATTTTTTGTCTTATATTGCTTTTGTTTACCATCCTCTCCCGTAACTTCAACTGTCTTCCCATCAATCAGTTTACCGAAACCCTGAAGAATATCAATTTTATTCTTTTTAAAAAGAAACTGGACACCTTTGCTCATATTTTCAGCTACCTGGCGGCTGCGTTCGATAACCTTTGGAAAGTCAGGTGCTATCGCACCTTCAACCTTCAGACCATAATCGGATGCATGCCTGATATAGTCATATACCTGGGCACTTTTCAGCAACGATTTGGTGGGTATGCATCCCCAGTTCAGGCAGATTCCACCAAGATTTTCTTTTTCAACAACTCCGGTTTTCATTCCCAGCTGAGAGGCACGAATAGCGGCAACATACCCACCCGGACCGCTTCCAATAACAATCAGATCATAATCCATATAAGTAATTTTTAATTTGAATCTTAATATTTCTGCAGACAAAACTAAGTAAAATCCTGAAGAAAATAGCTTTTCGTTCCAGGCTTGTGGTTAGGAGAAGAAGGCTAAGGCTGAGGCTAAATAGGTAATTAATATATTGATGCATTTGGGTGTGGGTGTGAGATTACTGAGGCTGTTTCATAAATATAATAGAAGGCTTCACGCAGCGTTCACAAAGTTGTCGCAAAGACCGCAAAGTATTAATTAATAAGTATTTGAACTTTGCGTGCTTGATGTTTTTCTTTGTGTACCTTGCGTGAAAAACTAGTATTGAGACACCCTCAGTAAAAAAAGGGAGATGAAATCACCTCCCTTTCTTTTAAGGATATGGAATAGCTTAACGGGCCATGATCAGTTTCCTGACCATACTCTGACCATCTACTGTAAACCTGATATAGTATATACCTTCGGTTGAACCGATATCTGCTTCAGTCAGGTTGTAGGTGAATTCACCCGGTAACTGCCTTTCATTGACAATGTCTGCAACCCTTGCACCAAGCAGGTTAAATATCTCAATTTTGACATTTGCAACCTCATTCAGGTTATAGGATAACCTTGTTTCCTGACGGAATGGATTCGGGTAAACGTTAAAATTATATTTTGAACTTAACAGATCCTTTATTCCAGTGCCGGACTGAAGCCTGTTATCTTCCAGGTTCGACAGGGAGTGGCTATAAGGGCCTGTTCCTGCTTTTTTGCCAATAGATACCGATGGATAACACGCTGTTTTCTTGACACCTGCAATCCGATAATACATTGTATCATCCGGCGGGTTATAGTCGGGATAGAGAGTATTATCGCTGGCAATACTGTCGATGATGGACAGGTTATTTGGTGCATCACCCCTGTAAATCAAATACTTAATAAACCCAAAGCTTCCATCTTCGACCACATATTCAGTCCATGAGAGATTGATTGCATTTGGACCTAAATTCGAAGTAAGTAGCATGGTTTTATGGTAAAAACTAGGTGGTGATTCATTGCCACATGTATCAATAACTGAAATCCGGTACTTGTAGGATTTTATTTCCGGTTGTGAAGTCTTATCAACATAAACACTCAGGTTATCATATGGAATATTTGCCAGAAAATCATAAATACCGGCAGAAGTAGATTCACGGTATATATTGTATGAAGCAATGCCCGCATCCTCCGTTTTCTCCCATATTACCATGTTTTTCCCGGTTTCCAGGTCAATTGTTACCAGGCAGATTTCTTCACCTTCAAAAGGATAGGCAACTGTTATCTGGTTGCTTGTGGTTGAAGAAGAACAGTTATCTTCGGTAACCGACAGGCTGACTGTTTTATTTCCCGGTGTTGCCCAGGATACTTCATATGGCCCCTGGCCGGTTCCTGAAATGATGTCTCCACCACCAAAGCTCCAGGTATAGCTGGCACCTGCAGTTGCTGCACCCTGATAGGTAATGGTAACTGTATCATCTCCACAGACCCTGCCAACTAACTCAAAATCAGATGAAGGAATAACATTGACAGATACTACATCGCTGGTCATGCCCGAGTAACATCCATTTTCCTCAACGACAAGTGAGATAGTCCTGGCACCTTCAGGATTCCAGCTGATCTGGTATGGTCCGATTCCGGAACCTGAATGGATGGTTGATCCGTCATCGAAATCCCAGTCGAAAGTACCGGCAGCTGAAGCCGAACCGGTATAGGTAATGGTAGCCTGCCCGGTACCACAAACATAATCCGGTGCGGTAAAGGTTGAAGTAGGCACAGGATAAACATCAATATCTACTGTAGTTGTAGATGATGTACAATTATTCTCTGTCACATACAAACTGATTGTTTTGGTTCCGGTTGTTGCCCAGGAAACCTCATAGGGACCCTGTCCGGCACCTGAGATGATCGTACCGCCATCAAAGCCCCACTGATAATCAGCACCGGCTGATGCTTCACCCATATAGGTTATGGTAATTGTATCTTCCCCGCAGACAGCCGACACAACATCAAAATCCGAAGAAGGTATTACGTTAACAGATACTGTATGGAAGGTTGTATCTGATGAACAACCATTTTCTTCTGCGACAAGGGAGATAGTCCTGATACCTTCAGGATCCCAGCTGACCTCATAGGGGCCGATGCTGTCACCTGACTGGATTGTTGCTCCATCATCGAAGTCCCAGTAGAAATTAGCATATGCTGATGCTGAACCTGTGTATGTTATATCTGCCACACCTGTTCCACAAACATAATCAGGAGCGGTAAAGGTCGATGTGGGTACAGGGTAGACAGTGATTGCAACCGTATCCGTATTCTGGCATTCATTATCGTCCGTGACGGTTACAATGAAGTCAGTCGTACCGATAGGAGGCCCTGCCTTTGGATTCTGTACCTCGGGATCATTCAGGTAGGATCCGTTGTTCCAGCTGTAAAGGACACCGCCAGTAGCCAGGAGCTGCACACTATCGCCGTCACAGATCGCATCGTCATTGCCTGCAAAAGCATCCGGTAGAGGATAAAGCTCAATATGGACGGTATCAGAGACTTCCTTGCCACAGACACTTGTAACCCTTACATAATATTTTCCGGATTCAGTAACCATGATCGAGCCATCGGTAGATTCTGTATTCCACAGGTAAGAACAATCGGCATTTTTAGCAAATGAATCTGCTACGAGCTCATAGTTAACACTGGCGCAGAATGCTTTATCTTCATACAGGCTAACCATCGGAAGGAGACAGCCGCTATAAGCAGTCCGAAGTATGGTGCTCAGATCACCTACCACCCAGCCATTATTATAATCTGCAAAATCGATTGCATTCAGCGAATTGGTCGTACCGGATGGCTGGCTGTACCAGCTTGTTCCGCCATCGTTGGTTCTTAATATCAGACCATTTCCGGCAACGATCCATCCATTCTCACTATCTGCAAAATGAACACCGTTCAGGTCTTCCCCGTCAACTGATGCTGGAGTAGCAACATTGGTCCAGGTTGTACCCCCGTTGGTAGTTTTGAGAAGTTTATTATTCTCTCCTGCAGCCCATCCGTTCTGATCATCAGTAAAGTATATGTCTTTAAGGTTCTCTTGTGAACCAATTCCTGCAGTATCAATAGCCCAGCTGGCTCCAGCATTTAAAGTGACCAGTATCTTTCCTAGTGAACCAGCTACCCATCCGGTATCTGCATTAACAAAATGCAAGGCTTCCAGATGAGCATCGGTCTTGAATCCACCTACATCACCACTGTTCTGAATTGACCAGTTGGCCCCTCCATCAGCAGTTTTGATGATCAGTCCATTGTCACCAACCGCCCATCCATTTAAGCTGTCTGTAAAGCACAGGCCATATAGTTCCACAGGTGTCGTTAATGCAGGTAAGGACGTAAGATCCCATGTAGTCCAGCTTGTTCCGGCGTTGGTGGTATACATTATTTTATCTCCACCGGCAACCCATACATGATTGGCATCGGTAGTGGATAACGCCCGCCAGGGTTCAGAAACTCCCAGAGTCACCGTTGTCCACTCATCACCACCGTCATTTGTTTTATAAATAAGGGATGAATTCTCAACAGATACCCAGCCTGAAAAATCACCTGTGAACTTAATATCAGTCAGATCTTTTGTAGTAACAATACCCTGTGTGAACCAACCATCTGTATACTTGGGTACGTCAACCGTAAGCTTGGCAGCATTACTGACGACTCCTGACGGGAGGCAAACATTGCTGACAACACAGCGGTAATACCCGCTGTCATCGGCCGCGATCGGGGCAATACTGTATGAATAACTGCTTGCACCGGATATATTGACTTCATCTTTTTGCCATTGATATGTCAGTGGTTTGTATCCGCTGGCAGAAACATTAAATGTGACTGCTTCACCCAGCAGTTTGGTCTGGCTGACAGGATGAGAAACTATCTTGGGTTTGGCATTCACATACAGAAATGCCACATTGCTGAATTCCACACCTCCATATGTATCCATAACCTTACAACGATACTGGTATTTATTGTAGGTTAATGGGAGTTCTTCAAAAGTTTGTATATAACCAGTTTCTGTCGCGCCGGGTATGTCTGTCCATTTGGACTCATCCGGACGCATAAGCTGCCACTGGAATGTTAGGGTAATACCTTCTACAGGTTTAATTCTGAAAACAATATTTCCTGCATATCCCTCACATTGCGTAACATTCCTCGGGTGGCTTAAGATATATGTTTCATAAAGAGTTACATAAAGGTATGCCGGATTGCTGTATTCAACCCACCCTTCTTTATCAAATACCACACACCGGAAACCTGTTCCGCTCCAATCCGGGGTCAGAGGATCCTTAATAGGATAATAGAGTTCAGGTTTTGTTTGATATAATATATCCTCCCAGACCGATCCTCCAGGTTTCTTTATCTGCCACTGGAACCCGATTGGTACAGATGCTTCATATTTAATATAGAAAAACAGCTCCCCGACAAATCCCTGTTTTTCTGTTACATCCTGAGGATCTAATAAGATATATTTCCGCGCCTGCTCAACATGTAAATAGGCAGGCTCACTGTATTCCACATATTTCTCTTTATCCATTACCACACATCTGAAGGCTGTACCGTCGAGCTTCATGGACAGTGGTTCCTTTACCGGGAAGTAAAGCTCCGGTTTTTCAGCACCTGTCAGATCTTTCCATATCTCACCCGGATATTGTATCTGCCATTGATAGTATAAACCATACCCTTCTGTTTTAATATTAAAATAGATTTCACCAACAAATCCTTCTTTTTTTGTGACATCTACCGGCTCCATTACGATGTATTTTTTCTTCTGTTTGATCCACAAATAGGCAGTATTACTAACATCTTCACCTCCCGAATGGACAACTACACAGCGGAATGCTGTTCCGAACAATTTATAGTTCAACGGTTCCTTTATCGGGAAAACAATCTGCTGTCCGGTAGCGTATTCCTTCCAAACTGATCCCGGGTACCGAATATACCAGTATATTTCTTTAAATTCCGTGCCGGGTAGCAGGTCAACACCATAATTAACCTCCCCGACGAATCCTTCTTCCTCGGTGACATCCTCAGGATGTTTTGCAATAGCAGTACGCGGGTAGACAAGATACAGGTAAGCATCAAGACTTTTCTCCATCCACCCATCACCCTCAACTTCACACCATACCGGGGCATCAACAAGCTTCCTCTCAATAGCTTCCTTTAAAGGCATCTCAAGTACAGGACCAATTGCTTCTTTAATGGGTAATGGTGATGGTTCACCGACTGGTTGATAGTACCATTGGTATTTTGCCTCCGTACCGGGTAACAGGTCGACACTGAATGTTACCAAGCCTTCATATCCCTTCTCCACAGTCATATCCCGGGGATGACCAACAATATATTTATACTGGGCAGTAACATTGAATGAAAATAATACAAGAATCAGAGGCAGTATAAACCACCTGAAACATACATGAAAGTCAAATTCTCTTTTCATAGTTGATTATTAAGGAGTTATTATTTTTTCAATAATTTAAAATAATTTAAGATTCAAATATCTGTATTTTTCTATTCATTTTCAAGTGAATGTTGTAAAATTAATGAATAAAAAGCCGAATGTAAAGTTTTTCGTCAAATAATCTTCGTAAAATTCACTGTTCATGCGCTTTTCAGATAATTTTTGTTTATCTTCCCATACCAACTTATTTGCTTCATGCTGAATCATTTCTTCATCGTAAGATATTTCACTTTTATCTAACAAAATTTTATTATTAATTCATTCGTCAAAGAATATTAAACATTCATCTCAAAAAACACCAATTTGATAAAATCATTGCTGGTAATATTATGTTATAGAAAATCCAGAAAAGATATTGAAATTATGTACTTGAATTATTTTACAAGTATCATTTTCCTGGCGAAATGATATTCATTGATAGTTATCCTGAGGTAAAACACACTTTCAGCCGATCCAAGGTCAGTCGCTTTCAGTTCATAGATGAATTCACCCGGAGCCTGTATTTCATTAACAATCCCGGCAACCCGTGCACCGAGAATATTAAAGACTTCTACTTTCACACTGGACCGTTCATTAAGGATATAGGTTAACTTTGCTGACTGGCTGAATGGATTGGGGTAAACAGAGAAATTGAAAGCTGAACCACTCAGTTCATGTAAACCTGAAGCCTGCAGCCTGTTATCTTCAATATTTGAAAGGGAGTGACTGTATGGGCCTGAACCGGCTTTCTTACCCAGGAGATTTGCCGGGTCACATGTCTCTCCTTTGACACCTGCAATCCTGTAATAATATTTGCCTGTTAATGCTACGGGATCAGTATCGATCCAGGAGTTCAGGCTTCCCGAAATGGTTTTAACCTCTTCGAGCTTTGTTGAATCCGTTCCGCGGTAGATTATGTAATTGGCAAAATCTATCGGCACACCCTGTATTTCATATTTATCCCACCGGAGGTTCACACCACCAACAGAACCATTATATTGCAGAAGCAGTGTTTTATGGAAGGGGCTCAGGGTGGATTCGTTTCCGCAGGTGTCAACAACAGAAATCTTATACAAATGTTGTTGTTCTTCAGGGGTGGAACCTATATCCACAAAAACACTTAGACTGTCGGCAGGAATTGTTCCTATAACTGTATAAATCCCTGCAGTATCCGATTCCCTGTAAATATTATAGTATTCCACACCAACATCCGGTGTTTTTTCAAACACTACAAGGTTTTTTCCTGTCTCCAGATCAACGGTTACAAGGCAGATTTCTTCACCTTCATAAGGATAAGAAACAATGATATCTGTACTGGTTAGTACGGAGATGCAGCCATCCTGGGTTACCTGCAGGCTGATGGTTTTTGTGCCTTCTGTTGCCCAGTTAACCAGGTAAGGACCTTCATCTTCACCTGACACAATTACACCACCATCAAAATCCCATGCATAGTCGGCACCGATAGAATCAATACCGAGATATGCAATCGCAGTAGTATTATCCCCGCATACTGCCTCCTGAAGCTCAAAATCAGCGTACGGGATTGGATTTACATTCAGGGATTGTTTGTTTGTATCGGAAACACAACCATGTTCTTCCACCACCAGGCATATTGTTTTGCTCCCGGTCTGATCCCAGTTAACCAGGTAACCGGAACCGGTCCAGGTAGAATCTCCGCCGTCGAAATTCCAGGTATATGTTGCACCGCCAGTTGCTGTTCCTGAATAGGTGATTGTTGCATCATCAGTCCCACAAATATAATCGGGATAACCGAAAGTTGCTGTTGGTATTGGATACACCGTTACGCTAATCTGGCTCGAGTTATTACAACCGTTAGTATCCGTTGCTACCACTGTAAATTCTGTAATACCAACCGGAGGCTTGGCAAAAGGATTCGGGATCCCTTCATTATCCAGCAATGTATCCGGTGACCAGGTATAGGCAATACCGCCAACTGCCAGAAGCTGGATACTGTCTCCCTCACAGATCTCTACATCTGCTCCTGCATCCACTTCAGGAAGATCATAGAATTGAATAAAAACTGAATCTGATGCCTGATCCCCACAAACATTAGCAACGACAACTTTATATATTCCTGTTGTATCAACCTCAATCGACCCTGTTGTTTCGCCAGTATTCCATGAATATAAGGGATATTCATTATTAAAAGTATCCGCTACGAGGGAATATAACTCACCCGAACAGAACGTTTTATCATCATAAAGGCTGACTTTCGGCAGGAAACACCCACCAAAAGCAGTCCTCAGCATGGTGCCATTATCACCGACACTCCAGCCATTATCGGCATCAACCACGCTGATTGCATATAAGTCCTGACTGGTTTCCGTCTGCTGTTCGTACCAGTTGAGCCCACCATTGTTAGTATAAAAGATCTTCCCTTCCGTGCAGCACATCCATCCTTCATCCGCATTCACAAATTCAATATCATACCCATCATATGCGGGGCCTGGTAATGTTGTCCATGTTATACCTCCATCTAATGTTTTCATATGCATATATCCCGATCCCGGCTGGTACGTGCCGGCAATGAAAGCTGTATCCGGATTAACCATAAATACTGCATTTAAATCAGCTTCAGCAGGTTTAGGTGTCGGTGCATTCCAGGTTGTTCCTCCATCCGAAGTATAAATGACATTCCCCGAACCTCCCACCACGATTCCGTTTAACTCATCTGCGAAGTGCACCTGTGAAAAATTAGCAGTTTTACCACTTGGTTGTGGTTTCCAGTAGATCCCTCCGTTGGTTGTTTTCAGAATAACCCCGTTGTTGCCCACTGCCCAGCCAGTTGTGGAATTGATCATGAATAAATCATTGATTTCCGGGTTCATCGCTGCACTATCCCATACACTCCATAATGTTCCTCCATCAGAGGTATATGCAATCTTCCCATATCCAGCAACCCATCCATGGTCAACATCCGTGAAAAAGACCGTTTGCCATGCAACGGCACCACTCACACCGGTATGCGTCCAATCCCATGATTCCCCACCATTATTAGTAAACAGAAGGCTGTCGGTATACTCGGTAACTGCGATCCATGCACTGTTTTCATTGATTGCATGAACATCATACATGAATTTTGAGTTTTCAGGGAAAGTATTGGCTGTCTGGGAGAACCATCCCTGATCCCACGCTAAAACAATAACCGTGAGTGATGCACCTGTACTGTATTTCTCACCACAACTATTGGTGATCTTACACCTGTAAATACCGGCATCACTTGAAGTTACTGAAGGAATGGTAAAGGATTTATTTTCCGCACCCGATATATCTTCCTCGTCTTTCTGCCACTGATAGAACATTTCGAGAGTACTTGTAGCAGTAACACTGAAGGTTACACTCTCGCCCTCATATTTTTCCTGGCTGGCCGGGTGCTTGCTGATATTCGGCCGGGTATTAACCGTAAGAGAAGCACTCCCGGAATTAAGATCCCCGGGAGCAAATGTTACAGCACAACGAAACTGTCCGTTATCTTTTGTCGACCAGCCATCGTCAGTCGTTAATGTTAATACCGAACTGGTAGCATCTTTGATATCAGCCCAATATGGTTTAAGTTCATCCGGAATGATATATTTCTGCCACTGGTAAGTAAGTGCACCATCGGCAGATACACTAAACTTTACTGTATCCGTACTTTTTTCACATACCGCTTTACTTTCCGGATCACCTGTGATCCCAACAATATTAAGGGTTGCAGTATTACTGGTAGATGAACCACAACTATTGGTAATTACACAGTAATATCCACCCTCATTTTTGTCGGATACTTCCAGTAACTTCAATGAACTGCCGGTCGCTCCGCTCATTGCAACACCCTTGAAATACCATTGATAAGTAACAGGCAGGGTGCTTGATACATCCACACTGAATGTCACATTACTCTTCACAAAAACATCCTGGCTGGCAGGCTGGGAAATAATCGATGGTTTTGTGAAAACATTAACACTGGCAGCCTGTGAATATTCCGTGCCATATGCCTTGCTTGTCACTTCACACCTTACCGTGATTTCATATTTTGTGCTCCATCCGCCTGTTGGTGCAGGAATAATCAGTTTAGAATTTGTCTCATTGCGGATATCCTCCCAGTATGGTTTAACAAGGTCAAAAACATACCTCTGCCATTGGTAAGTCAAAATAGTCGTACCACCAACAGAAAAAGTAGCATCTTTGGTGCTTCCCTGGCAGAAATCAACATCAACAGGCTGTGTCGTGATAGCCTGCCCATTTAAATTCATAAAGGAACAATTTAACAGTAACAAACCTGTTATTAAACCGGCTAAAAAAAGAATCCTGTATTTTTTCTTCATAGTTAAATTATTTACCATGCTATGCGATTGAATTATTTCAAAAATAAAAATATATATTTCAAATGGTGCCCCGGTAAATTTGGGCAATGAAATCAATAAAAATCAATAATGATGGTAACCGCATAAGACATTTAATATTATATGTATTTGGTTTTATGACATTTATACTCTTGGACTGTTCTAACAAGTTACAAATATTTTTTAATAACCTGCGATTTTGAGTTGCTTGAGCAAAAAATAATTTCGTGAAGAGAGGTGTAATTATATCCGGAGTGATGAAATGTAATGAATGAAATATTTGCACTTCCGGAAATCCAATGCTTTAAAAAACAGTTATTTATACACCGTACTTATATATCAGAATTTTCACGTACAATCGACACGTACAATCAAGAACAACAGAGGAAACTACAATTTGTATAGTGACTGAAATTTAATTCAAATAGTTGCATTTTGTCAAAGGAGAAATAAACAGCCAATAAAATTGTTAATAAATTATCTATATTATGTATTTTTGAAAGTTCTCAGATTTTTGTTAGTTTAGTCCTGAATGACCTTAAGGGAGAAAATATTACTTTTTTTTGTACTCACCTTTTTCACACTGAATCTGGCAGCACAGGATCAGGCGAAGGTTGACAGCCTGAAAAATCTGCTTGTCTCTGCTGATGGTGAAAACAGGTATCATATCCTCATTGATTTATCATCCGAGCTAATCAGGCTCGACGCAGCCCAGGCACTTGAATATACTGATGAAGCAATTGCAGTGGCCAGAGAGCTGGAAAAAACAAATCTTGAAATAGAAGCCCTTATTAACAAAGGCATTGTTTATGAAGGTTCCGCGAATGATGAGCCTGCCCTTGAAGCTTTTTTGGAAGCCCTGAGAATCAGTGAGGAAAGGCAATATGAAAAAGGCCGTGCCATTGCATTGTTTCGCATCGGGCGCTCTTATGCTTTCCTGCAAGAATTCAATCAGTCTGAGGACTTCCTGAACCAGGCGCTTGAGCTGGCGCGGGAAATCAAAGAAGTGGAACTGGAAGGACAAATCCTGTTCAACCAGGGAGAAAATCTGAAAACACAGAACAGACTTGATGAAGCCCTGGCAAAATATGATGAAGCTATTGCGGTTTCTGAAGAAGAAAATGATATAAGCAACCTTGCCAATATATATATCCGGAAGGGATTAATTTATTATGCCAGGGGTGATTAT
This sequence comes from Bacteroides sp. SM23_62_1, assembly GCA_001304505.1. Classification (GTDB taxonomy): domain Bacteria; phylum Bacteroidota; class Bacteroidia; order Bacteroidales; family SM23-62; genus LJUQ01. Next base: position 1,391 of record LJUQ01000116.1, on the reverse strand, counting down.
AACGAAGCCATTAATAATTATGAGAGGGCCCTCCAATACAGGATCGAATTGAATGATCGTTACAGGCAGGGAAGTTTATATCTGAATATCGCCAATGCATATTTTAATCTCACCAAGTATGACCTGGCAATAGAAAATTACCAGAAAGCGCTTCCGATATTTGAAGAATTCAATGCATTGAGTGGAATCTCTTTCGTATATAATGGAATGGCAGCAATATATGCTGAGCAGAAATTTTTTGATAAGGCTCTTGAGAATTACCAGAAAAAACTTCAGATCGGCAGGGAAATGGGTGACCTTAAAGAAGTGGGTAATACACTGAATAATATCGGTATTGTTTATTTACAGATAGCAAGTGACTCCCTCGGGAAAATCCTCGGATATAATTTTACTGATTCTATTGTTGAAGAGCCGACAGATAAATATCTTAAAATTTATTCCCAGGCACTCGATTATTATCAGCAGTCTTTGCAGATAAGGGAGGAGGTGAATGACCGTGCGGGCCTGGCCAAAACTTTAAACAACCTTGGTACGCTATATATGTACTCGGGTAAGCTAAACCAGGCCCTGGAGTATTTTGAAAGAGCAAGGAGCCTGAGTGAGGAGTTAAATGATGCAAATGAACTGGCAAGTTCACTGTTGTGGATTGGTGAAATATATATTTTCAAAGGCCAGTATGAAAGGGCCTTGTATTACCTGAACCAGAGCCTTGAACATGCACTTGAACTGGATTTAAAACGAACACAACAGGCTATTTACGATGATTTTTCAACCCTCTATACACGCATGGGTAACTACCGCCAGGCCCTTTATTATCACAGGCTCCTTGCTGCTGTAAAAGACTCCATTTCAAGGAAAGAAACCCTGGACATGATAACCGAGATGCAGGTCAAATATGAAACAGATGTAATAATTAAGGATAACCAGCTGTTGACTGCTCAATCTGAACTGAGCCAGGCTAAGGTAAGGCAGCAGAGGATTGCCATCTATTTTTTCACCTTTGTCCTGTTATCAATTTGTGGCCTCGTCGTCCTGCTGGTCCGGCAGAATAACCAGAAAAAACGGGCCAACCGGGAACTGGCACAGAAGAATGCACTCATCACCGAACAGAAAAAAGAAATTACTGACAGTATCCAGTATGCCAGCCGGATCCAGTCTGCTCTGCTGCCGCCTGGCGATTATATTGACCAGCTTATACCCGAACGGTTCATTATTTATATGCCCAGGGATATTGTAAGTGGTGACTATTACTTTATAACTGAAAAAAATAAAAAGGTCATCTGTATTGCTGCTGACTGTACCGGGCATGGTGTGCCGGGAGCGTTTATGAGCATGCTCGGTATTGCTTTCCTGAATGAAATCATGAGTAAGCAGGATGAACTGCATACGGA
>LJUQ01000010.1 GCA_001304505.1 Bacteroides sp. SM23_62_1 | reverse complement strand
CTGCACTATTTCAAGTCTGAGTATTTCCGCCCATACCAGTTCGTGACACATATGTTTATGCATGGCGGGTTTACCCATATCTTCCTGAACATGTTCATGCTATGGATGTTTGGTCGTGTTCTTGAACAGGTCTGGGGTGGAAAACGATTTCTGATATATTATTTTTTCACAGGCCTGGGAGCTGCAGCATTACATATCTTTGTGACACATCTTGAGCTCTCCTCATTGATAAAAGATGCCGCTGCACTGGCCAATACACCTTCAGCAGAAGTTTTTTCAAGTTTTGTGAAATCGCATGTTCCAAAATCCACACCACAGCTTTATGATTTTATTCAGGCATGGTCAGCTGATCCCTCTAACCAGTCTTATGCCAGGGAAGCTATAGATTTTGCCAACAAGCTGGTAATAACCAAAATCAACATACCGACAGTTGGTGCTTCAGGCGCGGTCTATGGTGTCCTGCTCGCATTCGGTGTGATCTTCCCTAATATGCCACTTGTTCTCATTTTCCTGCCATTTTTCCCGATCAAGGCAAAATATATGGTTATTGCAATGGGTGTTCTTGAACTTGTATATGGCTTCAGTATGCCCGGCAGCAATGTTGCCCATTTTGCCCATCTTGGTGGTATGATTTTTGGTTATATCCTTATCCGGTTCTGGAAATCAACAACAAGGAATTATTTTTAAACTGATTTAATACTCAGGGTATAGCTATAAGTCGTTCCCTGAGTATTAAAATCCTGACTTAAATGAGTATCGCGGATGAAATAAAACAAACCTTCAAAGTCGGATCAAATCTGACCAGGTTAATCTATATAAACCTGGCTATTTTCATAATTGTTAACCTTGTAGAAATATTCTATTTTCTCTTCAGCCGGCATGATGCATACTCTTCATTCCTTCTCACCTTTGCTATTCCCGCCGATCCGGCAATCCTTATCAGAAGGCCCTGGACCCTGATCACATATATGTTCTTACATAAAAATTTTCTGCATATATTATTTAATCTCCTCTGGTTATATTGGTTTGGCAGGATTTTCCTGGAATATCTGGATGGTAAGAAACTGATAGGTGTTTATATACTTGGAGGGCTTGCCGGAGCATTGCTATATATTCTGAGCTATAATCTTATACCTGTTTTCCGTGAACAGGTCCCTCTTTCCTATGCACTGGGAGCCTCCGCCTCTATTATGGCAATCGTCGTAGCCATCTCTGTATATGTTCCGAATTACACTGTCTATTTATTGTTTATCGGCAGGGTAAAGATTATTTACATCGCCCTGGTGGGTTTTCTTATAACTTCAGTTTTTGATTTTTCCATTAATACAGGCGGGAAAATAGCCCATATTGGTGGTGCCCTGCTAGGCTATTTATACATCCTCCGCTACAGGCAGGGACACGATATGACAAGGGGATTAAACCGGTTGATTGACAGCCTGTTCGGACTCTTCAAACCAAAACCGAAAATAAAGGTTACACACAGACGCAATGAAACAGACCAGGATTATAATAAAAGAAAAGCTGATGAACAGGCCGAAATCGACAGAATCCTTGATAAAATAGCAAAGAGTGGTTATGACAGCCTTTCCTCACAGGAGAAGGACCTCCTGTTCAAACAAAGCAGGAAATGAAGAATGGATTATTGGGATAATGGATTGATGGAATAATAGTATACCGGAAAATAGAAGTACTAAAATTCCAGGAGTCCAACATTCCAATATTCCGACATTCAAGCATTTCATTACTTTATCATTCCGTTATCCCGGCATCCGATAATTCCCGGTTTCATAACTCCTGAATAACTTACCTCCTTCAACCTGCATCTTACAATTAAATAGTTTGTAAATTACTGCCGTTCACAATCAGAGCTATTTGAATTGAAAAGGATCATTAACAGATTTGTACTCTTTTTCAATATTCTGCTGGCACTTTTGCTAGTTTCATCCCACCTTGCAGTTATGGTTAATCCGCAGAAGATATGGCAGATCGCCTTTCTTGGTCTTGCATACCCCTATCTGCTGCTGGCAAACAGTGCTATGATACTGTACTGGCTTATCCTGAAAAAGAAAGAATTCCTCGTTTCTTTTATTGCAATCATTTCCGGATGGAATATCCTTACAAGTGTCATTCAGCTTAACTTTAACTTTACCAGGAAGGCCCGGTTCAGCCAAACCTATAACAGATCATTTCGTGCAGATAACCAGACACTCAAAGTGTTAACCTATAATGTAAGGGCCTTTAATCTGTACAACTGGATTAATTTTACGGAAGCAAAGGATAGTATATTCAGATTTATTATCAGTGAAGATCCGGATATAATCTGTTTCCAGGAATATTATTCACAGGAGCTGGGGCCGTTTACCTCGGCCGATCTGTACAGACTCCTTGCCAGTACTCCTTACCGGCATATCCATTATACGATAGGTGAGAACAGGAATGCACGTTATGGCATAGCTACCTTCAGCACTTACCCGATTGTAGGAAGTGGCGTAATTCGCTTCGATAATACCATTAACGTTGCAATATATACAGATATTAATTTCAAAGGTGATACCCTCAGGATTTTCAATAACCACCTTCAGTCGATTCATCTGAACAAGCGCAATTATGCTTTCATAGACAGCCTCAGGTTACGATATACGGATCAGCAATTGCAGGATTTTCTCGATATTTCCTTCAGGCTAAAAGATGCCTATATCAAAAGGGCAGAACAGGCTGAAATAATATCCGGACATATAGCCGGTTCACCTTACCAGGTTATTGTATGTGGTGATTTTAATGACACACCTGTTTCATTTACCTATAAAAAAATGAAGCCCGGTTTATCCGATTCATTTGTCGAAGCCGGATCGGGCCTTGGTAATACCTATTCAGGAACTTTTCCGTCGTTCCGTATAGATTATATCCTGCACAGTCCTGAAATCAATTCATTATATACTTACAGGATTCGATTAAAGTTATCGGATCATTATCCGCTGGTTTCGTATCTCAAGGTAGAGTAAATGGAAGTTTGCCGAGGTCCACATTCCCACCGGAAAGAATAATGCCTACACGTTTTCCTGTACAGTCAACTTTCTTTTCAACCAGCGCAGCCAGAGGAACTGCCCCTGACGGCTCAACCACAATCTTCATCCTTTCCCATATCATTCTCATTGCCTCGATAATGGAAGATTCCTGAACAGTAACTATATCATCTACCTTTTCCCGGATAATCGCAAAGGTCAATGTACCGAGAGAAGTCAGGAGTCCATCAGCAATGGTTTCTGGATTTACCGATGGTACGATTTTACCTGAATAGAATGAACGGTGGGCATCATCTGCATTAGCAGGTTCGACTGCAATAACTTTTGCCTCCGGGGTAATAGCTTTAACCGAAATGGAAGTCCCGCTCAGTAATCCTCCTCCTCCCACAGGAGCCATTACAATATCAAGTGAACCAGTATCCTCCAGCAGCTCTTTTGCAGCTGTTCCCTGACCGGCAATAATTTTAAAATGGTTGTAAGATGGGATGAAAGCAGCTCCCGTTTGCTCCAATACTTTCTTCATCGTGCTTTCCCTTGCCTCAAGTGTAGGTTCACAAAAAGTTATTATACCTCCATAGCCCTGTACTGCTTTAATTTTTATCTCCGGGGCTGTGCGGGGCATCACAATATAGGCAGGTATATTTCTCATCCCTGCAGCCAGGGAGAGAGCAGCCGCATGATTACCCGATGAATGAGTACCCACACCCTTCTGTGCTTCCTCAAAAGGTAATGACATGATAGCATTGGTAGCTCCTCTGAATTTAAATGCTCCTACTTTCTGAAAATTTTCACATTTAAAAAAAATCTCCGCCCCAAACATTGCGTTAATTGTCCCTGATTTCATTACAGGTGTTCTGTGGATAAATTCCCTTATCAGATCATGCGCTCTGACAATATCTTTATAATCTGGTAACACTGAGCTCATTGTAAGAAAATATTTATTGATTGATGAACCACTTTTATTCACCTGTTATTTTTTTGTACTCCTTAAGTTTGTCAAAGATTGCTTCAATAATTTCATATTCCGAAGCATCCAGCAGAAATTCCCTGCTAAAATTACAAAATGTGGTAAACTCATATAATTCCTCCCCCTGCATTCCTGTTATCCTGGTTAGCATTTCGAGGTTATATTTGTGCTCAACCTGTTTCATAAATTGTTCTTCTTCTTTTATTTCTTCAAGTTTCCTCAACGATTTTCCTTCCTTGCTTAACAGGTAATAAATCGCTGAAATAGGACTCATGACTGATAACGGGCCAATGATATTAAGTGTATCAATTCCTTTTTCTATATCCGGGATGATCGAGGGATGCATCTGATGCTCTGGCTCCGGCAGATCAGTATTCAGGAATCTATATTTAAATTGTTCATAAGTTCCCAGCTGACCAACTTTTACTTCACTAATTGGATATATTCTCGGTATCAATTTTAAAACCATTAATTCCTTCAAACGTACGAGCGAGTCATTCAGTATTACAGGCAGGTTATAATAACCAATTGCCGTAATGAGAAGAAAATCATATGAACCGGCTAATATCCTGAAAAATCCAAGTGTGTCACTGATCATTGCATGGCTCCTGGTTTGATTGATGATATGAGCAAATTGAATACCATCTCTGCTCAGAGCATCGATCAACCTTCCTGAAATAACATGAAGAGAATCTGTATCTTGTGATTGGGAATACATGGGATGTGTACAGGGTATTAATATAACAAGAATGAAAAGAAATCTGAAACCCTTATATTTATGCCACTTTGCAGTAATATATGAATCTGCAGTCAAGATTGTTTTATTTCTTCGAAGTTATATATATGTAATCAAAAAATATTCCACATATATTTTGAATATCAGGTATATATGTTAACTAATTGAACCATTCAGGTGAAGGTAATATATTTTAAACCTATTTTTACTTCAATAAACGAATTATAATTCCAGATATATCATAACTAACTAAAACCTATAACCATGAATAATGATCCGGCCAGCAGGATCCAGGACCTGAGACAATTCGGTGAATTTGGCGGGGTGAATCCCTCTGTTACTGATTCATCGACCTATACTTTCCTGGAAGCTCATACCATGGAAGAAACATTTCATGGAGAACATGCAGGATGTTTTTTATATTCCCGTCACTGGAATCCAAGCAACAAGTATCTGGCTGATGCATTGTTAGCAATGGAACAAACTGAAAGTGCATGGATTACAGCGTCCGGAATGGCAGCTATTACCTGCTCGATCCTGGAACTTTGTCATGCAGGAGATCATATCGTTACCAGCGTAACTACTTATGGAGGCACTTTTGCCTTTTTAAAAAATTGGTTACCAAAATTCGACGTTCAGGTAAGTTTTGTCAATATAGCTGATCTCGAAAGTGTGAAGAAGGCAATTCAACCGAATACCAGATTAATCTATACAGAGGCTGTTAACAATCCTTTGTTGCAAATATCCAATATCCCGGTACTCGCAGATATAGCAAGAGAAAAAGGTATCATGCTGATGGTTGATAATACATTCAGCCCGATGATATTCACACCTGCTGTCCTTGGGGCAGATCTTGTTGTTTACAGCATGACAAAATTCATTAACGGAAAGAATGACTGTGTTGCCGGAGCTATCTGCGGACCACAATCATTTATCAATGATCTTGCAGATGTAAACAAAGGATCTGCTATGCTCCTAGGACCAGTCCTTGACCCGATCCGTTCTTCAGGTATATTGAAAAACCTCCATACCCTGCATATCAGGATGAAGCAACACAGTAAAAATGCGTTGTATATTGCCAGAAAGTTCAGGGAAATAGGCCTGAAGGTGACCTATCCGGGACTTGAAGATCATCCCCAGCATGAGTTGATGAAAAGTATGATGAATGAGGAATTTGGATTCGGCGGTATGCTTACAATTGATTTAAAAAGTCATGAAATTGCCAACCAGGTGAAATTCATTAGCTTACATCTGAAGCAAATAATTGTATACCCACTTTATTGAATGGTATTATTTTTCATTTATCATTTCATATATCTAAATCAATATTTTTCTTATTTAGAATTATTTTAAATAACTTTGCGGATTCATTTAATAAATCATTAATATCATGGCTTATACATTAAAGATCGGAGAAAAGGCACCGGATTTTACTCTTCCTGCAACGGATGGTATAACTTATAGTCTGTCTGATTTTAACGATCCATATCTTGTCATTTTCTTTACATGTAATCACTGTCCATATGTGATTGGATCGGATGAAATGACAAGGATAACAGCTGAGAAATTTAGGAGTAAGGGAGTTATATTTATTGGAATCAATTCGAATAGCCCTAATACTTATCCCCAGGACAGTTTTGAAAACATGGTAAAAAGGATGACCCAAATGAAGTTTCCATGGTTATATTTATATGATTATAGCCAGGATATTGCCAGGACATATGGTGCACTCAGGACGCCTCATTTTTTTGTTTTTAATGAAAACCGTGAATTGGTCTATACCGGACGGGGCCTGGATAATCCACGTGATGGCCACAATAGCAAAGTAAACGATCTCGATAGGACATTAACCGAACTGACGGAAAAGAAAAGAATCAGTATTCAGGTGACCAATCCTATTGGTTGCACAATCAAATGGGAAGGAATGGACTCACATTGGATGCCGGCTGAGGCGAAAGATCTTGTGTGAGTAGCATGGAGCATGGTGCATAGAGCAGGGGGCAGGGGGCAGAGTGCAGGGGGCAGAGTGCAGGGAGTAGGGAGCAGGGAGTAGGGAGCAGGGAGTAGGGAGCAGGGAGTAGGGAGCAGGGTGCAGAGTATAGGATGCAGGAGACAGGGTACAGGGGGCAGGGAGCAGGGGGCAGGGAGCAGAGGGTGTAGTGTATGATGCATGGTGATTGGTGCTCAGAGTTCAGGGATTTTGGGCAGAGAATAGTGAAATAGACATTTTATGCAAACCCTATACATAAATCATCCCCGAATTTTTCTTAAGTCCGGTAATTCCGGACTGAATCTGGAGTTAAGTATGAGGTATGGCAAATCACAGAGTTGGCATGCCGATTCATCCAGGATCTCAGAATCCGAGGTTGCAACAATCCCCTCTGAAATTTTAATCATCTCAGCATCAGGATTGTGAATGGTTCGTGCATCACCACTTACCTTTTTTTCAATGAGAAGGTTTTTCAACTCAATAGCCAGCTCACCGCTGAAGGAAACAGGACTATCAATCAGAAAAATTGTTTGTGCCGGTATAGTATATCCTAAATAATCCAGAAGATATCCAATCGCTTCCAGAAAAACTTTTTCCCTGTGCAATTTGCCATAAACTTCTCCAGCATCCCTTATAAAACCATCATTTCCAATAAATACGATCCTCCCCAGGAGATAATTTGAAAGAATAAACAAAACGTTATAAGTATCGATATAAACCAATTTGTCCCTGATCGATTCCGTTCTTTTTCGCACTCTCTGTTCCACCTCATCCTTTTTAAAAATACCCCTTCCCAGCAATACTCTCTGTGTTTTATTCAGCAGGTAACGGTCGCTGATAATCTTTAATATAGTTTTCCTGGGATATTGATTTTCAATAAGATATGAGAAATCTTTGACAGCCTGTTTTAAATCGGAGGTGATAATTTCATTCATCATACAAGAAGAAAATTTTCCCGGTCACAGTTTGTATTCTGTGTTATTGCATAATTAATCAGGTCTCCTGCGGTGTATAACCCCTGAAATTCTTAATGAATTGCACACGTTCATAGGCAGCAGGATCACTGCTTTTTGATTGGCTCATTTTTCCCCTGAATTGTTCAATTGAAGAGAAATTATGTTTTTCCATCCATGACTTCAATTCAACGTTCATTCGTTCAATATATTCAATCCCATTCTTATATAAGATGGAGGCTATCTGCACTGCTTTAGCCCCGGCGAGTAATTGTTTAATCACTGCTGAGCTGTCGTGGATACCTGTGGAGGCAGCCAGGTCGCATGAGACACGCTCTGCCATGATTGCTATCCAGCGTAAGGATATTGCCAGGTCGCCTGGTGAACTTAATATATTCCCGCTGGTAATTTCAAAAGTATCAACATCAAAATCGGGACTGTAAAACCGGTTAAACAGTACAAGACCAGCTACTCCCGATTCAGAGAAACGTTTGATCATGGTTCCCAGGTTACTGAAATAGTAGCTGATTTTAAGCGCAACTGGAATTTTAACCTGTTTAAGAACCTCATTAATAATTTGAAAATATGTTCCTTCATATTCATCAAGTGTTCTTCTTAAATCGGATGGCAGAAGGAACAGATTGAGTTCTATGCCAGCAGCACCTGCCGTTTCCAGTTCAGTCGGGAAATAGGTCCACTGACTGGCCGTCATACAATTGATACTTGCGATGACCGGCATTGTGCATTTCTTTTTCAGTCCCGTGATCAGTTCAAGGTATTCATAAGTGCTTTCTTTCGGACCATCCTGAAATTCATAAAAATCTATTGCTTCAGGATATAGTGATCTCTCAGAGCTCATTCTGCCAAGCTGAGACATCTTTTCAAGTATGATTTCCTCTTCAAACAAAGATTTAAGGACAACAGCACCGGTGCCATATTGTTCGAGTCTCAGAATTTTTTCCTGATTGTCTGTTATTCCGGAACTACCTGCAATCAGTGGACTCTTTAATTCAAGTCCCATATAGGTTGTGGAAAGATCTGTCATTTTGGATGTAAATTATTTTTCCCTGGATAGAAAACAAATTTAGCTTATTTTATTTGATAACTATGTAATACAATTCCACACCAGGCAGAATTTTTACATATCTCACTTCCGGGAACTTCAGGGTATTAATTATCTTAATTTGTTATGAATCCGGCAGCAGGTATTTTAATTGTGGTCTCGTTCTGGTTATGCAGAGATACCCTGTATAGTCAACCTGTCTTCTGAAACATGGGAATATGGGGAATTTTTATTTTGGAATTCATAAAAAATGAACATTATGTTAATTCATTATATTTTGAAAATTAGGGAATTAGCATACAATTCATTAGCTTTGCATGATATTTTGATGAATTATTTACTTAAATTGTTAAAAATGAGAAACATCCTTATCCTGCTAATAATTGCCAGTATGCTACTCCCGGGTTGTAAATTCATCAACAATAAGATACTTAAAAAAGGGAGTGATACACTTGAGGTTTATACAGCCAATCTTGAAAAAGAGCTTGCTGATATAGAAACTCAGCATTTGTATGACCTGGAAAAGCTGAAGCTGGAATCTCAGGCAAAAATTGATTCGATCATTCAATATTATGAGAATCAGCTTGCCGGAAAGGGTAAAACATACGCAGGAGCTGCTGCAGGCACTTATTATCTGATCGTTGGTAGTTTTATAACACCAAAATATGCCGAGAATTATTCTGCAAATGTGAGAGAGATGGGTTATAATACTCAGATCATCATGGCAGGTAAGTGGAATCTTGTTGCAGCTGAATCCTATACTAACCTGAGAGAAGCTGTAACAGGCCTCGACCTGGTAAGATCGAACGTCACAGTGAATGCCTGGATTTACGTCGTCAGATAGATTATATTATTATCCACTTCCGGTCATGATGAATAATGGCTGGAATTCGAAGCTTTTATAATGAGGCCTCAGCCGGTCGGTATTATAATGTTTCCTTACATCCACAAGTTTTTTTGAGCTGGTAACCACATCGAGTGGAGCATTATCATACCGGCCATTTCTCAGCACTACAAGCCGCCCGTGAATACCTTTCAATATGAGGTCAAGCGCCAGGTTGCCATAGGCCATCGGTACAATCGAATCAATGGCATCCGGATCACCACCTCTTACCAGGTAACCAAGGCGCTGATTTATTACATTAATCCGCTGTCCTTTATTATAATTGATTGAAAGATCTTTTATACTGGTCGACATTACATCTCCAATCCCTCCGAGTTTGGCATGTCCGAACATATCCTTTTCCTTGCTTTCAAATATCATATCATCATGCTCTTCCATCATAGCACCCTCTGAAACAAGCACGATGGAATATTTGCTTGGATTCCGGTTACGGTCTTCAACCAGCAGTTTGGTTAATTTTTCAACTTTAAATTTATATTCAGGTATGACACAACGGTTGGCAGCACCGGCCATTGTTGGTAACATGGCTGTAAATCCAGCGTAACGTCCGAAAACTTCTATGACAAGTATTCTTTCATGTGACCCTGCAGAGGTTCTTAGCGTGTTGCACAGATGGATTGTCCGGGTAACACATGTACTGAAACCAATACAATAATCCGTTCCCGGAACGTCATTATCCATGGTTTTCGGTATAGCAATTACCTTAACCCCTTCTTGATACATTCTCACGCCATAACTCAATGTGTCGTCTCCACCGATAGGAATCAGGTAATCAACTCCCAGATAATCCAGATTTTTAATGATCTCCGGTGTCAGGTCATTTATCTCTTTATTGTATTTATCTTTCAGATGTGATGGGACTATATTTTTCGGCACATGGCTAGGACGTGTTCTGGATGTGTGAAGAAATGTGCCACCTGTCCTTCCTGCCTTATTCACAATGTCCTCGGTCAGGATCATGAACTTATCATTATTTGATGCATGTTTGTCGCGAACAAGTTCCATTAATCCTGCCCATCCTCGCCTTAAACCGAGAACCTGATACCCCTCACGTAAAGCCCGGATTGTTATTGCCCTGATAGCCGGGTTCAGTCCTGGCACATCACCACCACCGGTAAGAATTGCGATGGTTCCTTTGATTTTTTTTGCACTGACCATAATATAAATGTTTAATTAATTTATCAGGAAAAGTAAATATATAAATTATTTAAATCAGTATAAATGGCTTTCCACAATTATACGAAAGAAATGAAAATTCAGGCTGTGGCTATAACAAAAAAATATGTTTTACCACAAAGACACCAGGAGTATGTGATTCACAAAAAATTCAATCTTAATAATTTAATAACTTAGCCTCTTCAATTAATTAACTTATTGAATATAATTTTATAATTCCTGTTTCTGATTCTATCCAGCACATGAATCAATCATACAATTCAAAAATTATTAGGAATTAATCCTTTCATCCATTAAATTTCATGATTTAAAATACACGTTATGCAAAGACCAACCATCGGACAATTGAGGTATTTTCTCAAAGACAGTATACGAAAGACAATAAATTTCGGGCATACTGATCAGTCCCGGGGAGTGCCTGCACCGCCTATACAAAAACCATACGAGACAGGAGTACAGTTAATTACGCTTAGTGATTTTGATAAGATTACATGTTTGAACGAAATTTCCCTTAACCAGGCAATCATTAAACGCAGAAGTCAACGATCCTATAAAAGTGAATCACTCAGTCTTGAAGAAATATCTTATTTGTTATATGTGACACAGGGTATCCGGATAAAGATAAGTGACAATGTCGCATTGAGGACTGTTCCTTCAGCCGGTGCCAGACATCCGTTTGAGACCTATATATGTGCTACTCATATCCGCGATCTTCAGCAGGGAATATACCGGTACCTGCCGGTTGAACATAAACTTTTCCTCCATCGTTCAGAAAGTAATCTCAAGTCCCGGCTTACGCATGCTGCATTCGGACAGGATTTTGTTGGAAATGCTCCGGCAGTATTTATCTGGACAACAATCCCATACAGAATGGAGTGGCGTTATGGAGAGGCAGCACATAAAGCAATCTTGCTGGATGCTGGCCACGTATGCCAGAATTTGTATCTTGCCGTTCAGGATATCAGTTGCGGAACATGTGCCGTAGCCGCTTATGATCAGGAGGCAATGGATCAGTTGCTGGATCTGAACACAGAAGAAGAATTCGTAATTTATCTTGCACCAGTGGGGAAAATCTGAATTATGTGGAATAAAATAAGGAAAATACTTATCTGGATTGTTGTTCTTCCAATTCGTATATACCAGTGGACAATTTCTCCATTGCTGCCACGATCCTGCAGGCATATCCCAACCTGCTCGCAATATGCAATCGAGGCCTTGAAGATCCATGGTCTGTTCACCGGCACATATCTTGCAGCCCGACGAATCCTGCGTTGCCACCCGTGGGGAACACACGGTTATGACCCTGTTCCACCAAGACCATATAAAATATTCAAATTCAAAAAAATCAAATTATAAAGTAAGTATCAGCGATTAAATATGGCTACTATGGATGAACATGGAAGTATTGAAGGACTGATCGGAGAAGAAATTCATTTTGAAAATGTTTTTCAATTCCTTGCAGATATTTTCAAACATGCATCTGTTATTACAGTATTTGTTGTAATCATCATGGTTTTTATAGAATATCTGACAGTCCAGACAAAGGGCAACTGGAGTAAACCCTTCGAGAAAAATCCTTTTCTCCAGGTATTTTTTGCTGCAATTATGGGTATTATCCCCGGATGTTTTGGAGTCTATATTATCGTTACACTTTATGTGCACCGGGTATTTAATTTCGCTGCTCTTGTCGTCGCCATGATTGCCACATCAGGGGATGAAGCATTCATTTTACTTGCAATGGTACCCTCCAGGGCTTTATTACTATTGCTGGTTATGTTCTGTATATCACTCATCACTGGATTAATCCTGAACCTCACTCCTGCCGGTAAATCCCTGTTGTTTCTTCCGGTCAATCACATGAAACTGCATACACATAACCCGGACTGTACTTGTTTTGAACCATCCCTGATCATTCCCCAGCTTAAAAAGATCTCATTTGAAAGGGCAATTTTACTGAGTGCAGGAATCATTTTTACAATCTTACTCCTGAGTGGCGACCTGGGGCCTGTAAAGTGGACCGTTAGCAAGTTCATCTTTCTGGCTATTGCATTTACAGGTATATTTATCGTTTCGACAGTTCCTGACCACTTCCTTACAAACCACCTGTGGGACCATGTAATAAAAAAACATTTTATGAAAGTATTGCTCTGGACCTTTGGTGCTTTCCTTGTCATACACATCGGCCTGGAATTCCTGCAACTGGAAGCCTGGCTGAAAAATAATATATTCATCGTCCTTATTATCGCCCTGGTAGTGGGTATTATTCCTGAATCCGGACCACACCTCATATTTATTACTTTGTTTGCAAGTGGTTCAATCCCGTTTAGTATAGTTCTGGCAAATTCAATCGTTCAGGATGGTCACGGAGCATTGCCACTCCTTGCAGAATCAAGAAAAGGATTTATACATATGAAGGCGATCAATTTGCTTGTGGGATTCCTGGCCGGGATGGCCGGCCTTCTGCTTGGCTTTTAAAGGCCCCTGATATATTTTAGAAGTAAAATATTTCTTTTACTTTTCCACTGTAAAAAGTTTAATTTTGTCTTAATTAATCAACAAATTTGAACATTACAGCAGGGAACTCCCATAAAATTTTTCTCGAGTCTTTGAGTAGTTTATTAGGGAAAAACTTTATGTCCGTTTATTTCAATTAAATTTCAGATATGTATACAATCCATAAGACTGTTATTGAGGAAGCCTGGGAAAACAGGGCTATGTTAAATGACCATGATGTGAAGGAAACGATTCGTTTTATCATTGATGAGCTTGATCAGGGCCATATAAGGGTTGCTGAACCAGCCGGTGTTGAATGGCAGGTAAACGAGTGGGTTAAAAAGGCTGTTTTACTTTTTTTTATCATCAATGAGATACAGATCATTGACCTGGATCCTTTTCAATTCTATGATAAAATTCCGTTGAAAAGAGGTTATAAAGAATTGGGGGTAAGGGTAGTCCCTCATGCTGTCGCACGCTATGGATCCTATCTTGCGAAAAATGTTGTTCTCATGCCCTGTTATATTAATATCGGTGCCTTTGTCGATGAAGGAACAATGGTAGATACCTGGGCAACAGTTGGATCATGTGCACAGATTGGTAAAAATGTTCATCTCAGCGGAGGAGCTGGTATAGGTGGTGTCCTTGAGCCTGTCCAGGCAGCACCTGTTATTATTGAAGATAATTGTTTTATAGGTTCCCGCAGCATTGTTGTAGAAGGGGCAAGAGTACAGAAGGAAGCAGTATTGGGAGCAAATGTCGTTATCACCCAATCGACAAGGATTATTGATGTTACAGGAGAAAAGCCGGTTGAATATAAGGGATTGGTCCCTCCGGGATCTGTGGTTATACCGGGAAACTATCATAAAAAATTCCCTGCAGGTGAGTTCGGCGTGTCCTGTGCCCTGATTATTGGGAAACGCAAGGAATCAACTGATAAAAAAACATCGTTGAACCAGGCTCTGAGAGATTTTAACGTTCCGGTTTGATCTACTAAAGGTGCAATTTGAAAAACTATTCTGAATTACCCTTGAATCCTGAACAGATAGCGTGGAGCATGGAGTATGGTGCATGGTGCATAGTGTATGGAGCATGGTGCATGGAGCATGGTGATTGGAGCTTCTAAATGAGAACGTAGAAACTTTAATACATACCTCTGAACCTGGAACCTTTAACTTTAAACTTTGAACTTTAAACTTTGAACTTTGAACTTTAAACTTTAAACTTTGAACTTTGAACTCTGAACTTTAAACTTTAAACTTTGACCTTTGACCTTTGACCTTTAAACTCTGAAATCTGAGCGACAATGCGAATTGGTTTTGATGCAAAAAGAGCCTATTTTAATTTAAGCGGGCTTGGAAATTACAGCCGGAATATCATTTATCATCTCAGCCAATTCTATCCCGATCATGAATATTTTCTGTATGTCCCGCGACCTCCTCAAAAAAATGAATCTAAGATTTTCCCGGACCAGCGGCCGTCTCTTCCGGAATCCTGGATATCCAGACAACTACCATCTGTCTGGAGAAGTTACTGGCTTGGAAAGAGACTTGAACTGGATAAAATCGATATCTATCACGGTTTGAGTAACGAAATTCCCTTCGGCATTCATACATATGAAGTAAGATCAGTTGTTACTGTTCATGACCTGATATTTATGAGATATCCCCAATGGTATAGCAGTATTGACAGGGAAATCTATAAACGCAAGACTCATTACAGCTGCCTGAAAGCCAGCCATATCATCACAATTTCCGAACAGACACGATCGGACATAATACGGTATTTTAATGTTGATCCTGAAAGAATAGATGTTGTTTATCAGACCTGTAATAAAATCTTTCATCAAGAGGTCAGTCCATCCACAAAGGAAGAGGTACTTGCTAAATACGACCTTACACAGGGATATATTCTTTCTGTTGGAACTGTTGAGAAACGTAAAAACCTCCTCAATATCGTCAAAGCAATCCACCATGGCAGGATAACCATTCCGCTGGTTGCAATAGGACGACATACAAGCTATGCCAGTCTTGTTAAAAAATATATTCAGGATCACCATCTTGAAGAAATAATATTCCTTGAGAATGTTCCGGATGAAGATCTTCCCGCGCTATACCAGATGGCCCGGATATTCATTTACCCATCAATCTTCGAAGGATTTGGGATACCTATCCTTGAAGCCTTATATTCAAAGGTTCCTGTAATTACAACTGACGGCAGCTGTTTCCCGGAGGCAGGAGGGGATCACTCATGCTACATCGATCC
This sequence comes from Bacteroides sp. SM23_62_1, assembly GCA_001304505.1. Lineage (GTDB taxonomy): Bacteria > Bacteroidota > Bacteroidia > Bacteroidales > SM23-62 > LJUQ01. The sequence goes on along the minus strand of LJUQ01000010.1, from coordinate 29,876 downwards.
TGAAAATGTTGAACAATTAGCAGAGGCTTTGAATAAAATCCTGGCTGATGATAACCTCAGAAAGAAAATGATCGAAAAGGGATATGAACATGCACTTAAATTCAACGACAGGGTGATGACTGATAATATAATAAGGGTATATCAGAAGGTAATGTAATAAAATTGGTTTATTAGTATATTGGTATATTGGTGTGTGGGGGTGTTGGGAGAGAGTGTGATATTTTTGGACAGAAAATTACGGACGTTATTAAAAATGCGAAACCACTAATGGAACGGGATATTGCCAGATCGTTGGAAGTACTTAAAGAAGGGGGCTTAATCCTCTATCCCACCGATACAATCTGGGGTATAGGATGTGACGCGACGGATTATGATGCTGTCCGGAAGATCCTGAACTTAAAAAAGCGTACTGATATGAAGAGCCTGCTTGTGTTGCTCGACGATGAAGGTAAATTACATCATTATGTCAATACCATACCGGATATTGCATGGGATATCAGGAAAGTTACCGACCGTCCACTTACAATTATTTACCCACAAGGTAAAAACCTGGCCAGCAATTTATTACATAAAGACGGTTCAGTAGGTATCAGGATTGTACTGGATGATTTCTGTAGAATATTAATCAGCAGATTTGGCAAACCACTGGTTTCAACGTCGGCAAATATTTCGGGAGAATCTTCTCCATCAAATTACAGGGAGATATCTGAAACAATAAAATCCGGTGTGGATTACATTGTCCAATGGCGACAGGAGGAAACATTTAAGGCTATACCATCAGGTATTATTAAACTGGGAGAAAAGGGCGAAGTTGAGATAATAAGAAAATAAAAAAGGTGTCTCAAAACGTTCTTAAAAAGCTTCACGTAAAGTTCGCAGAGCGTCCGCAAATATCACAAAGTGTTGATTAATAAATACCCGGACTTTGCTTACCTGATGATTTTCTCAACGTACTTTGCGTGAAAAATTAGTCTTGAGACACCTTCTTTATTTTATCAATTAATTCTTCAATATCTATTCTATCTTCCTGACCTTCCCGGACCCGGAGACAGATGCATCTATTGTGGGATTACCAGCATAATATACTGTTCCGCTGCCTGATATGGCAGCCTCCAGATCTTTCACCGCATTGATCTTACAACTTCCTGAACCACTGATGTGTATACTTGCTTCCTGTACACTGAATCCTTCGGCTGCACAACTGCCTGAACCACTGATACTCATCTGCATTTCATCAGCGGAACCTCCCAGGTTGATATTACCGGATCCGGAAATGGCAGCATCAACTTCATCACATGTCAGTTCCTTTATGTGTATTTTACCACTTCCACTTACACTTATTTCCATTTCATCTGACTTAATAGCTGTTTCAGCATTAAGGCTTCCTGAACCTGAAAGAAACAGTCCATCAACTTCCGGCATGGTAACCCACACTTTTATCTTGGATGTTGTTCTTACATTGTATACCGAAAATTTAATTTTTAACTTTCCATTCTCAACTTCAGTTTCTATCTTCTGAAGGATGTCTTTATCTGCTTCGAGAACCACTTTCTGAGGACTTCCCTGTGATAAATAGAGATCTCCCGGAATACTCATCCCGATGGATGTGAATTTATCTACAGTCCTCTCTTCTTTTACCTGTGCATGTATAGCCACAGCAAAAGCAAGGAAGACCAGCGTTAAAACAATGGATAAAGATTTTGCTTTCATGATGGTAAATTATTTATGATTTGATCAGATAATATAAAGACCAGCTAAAATTGAGAACGCTGCATGAAGTCTTTAAAAAAGCAGATTCATATTTCTAGCAGTCCTTCAGGTAAATCAACCATTATGCATCTGGTTTTTTCATTTATCTCATGGATGAGATCCTGCTGTACAGGTATCAGGATTTCCTGTTTGCCATATTCAACCCGAAATAATGAATTACCCGGGATTTCATCTATCCCTGTAATCTTCCCTATTTTGCCATAACGCATATCAATGACCATATACCCAAGAATTGTTTCGGTGGAATATTTATCCGCAGTGTGCAGAATATCTGATTTGTGAATAAATGCTTGCTTGTCTGTAAGTTTTGCTGCCTGTTCGGGTAAATCTATATCCTCAAGATCAATCAGAATTTCATTATCCTTAACGTGTGTACAGGAAGCAATAAAAAATGGGACCAGTAATCCGTCTATCTCGATCCATACTATTTCCCATTTAGCTTTAACCTTCGGTATTTTACTTTTACTCCTTATGACCAGGCCACCCGAAATACCACGTGTCTTTACAACCATTCCAAGGGAAATATAATCCTCCCTTGCCATAATGTATGATGATTTTGATTAGGATTTTTCTTCCTTTGTGTCTTCCTCAGGTTTTTCCGGAAGTTCTTTTCCTTCTGTTTCATTGTCCACCTCTTCCCCCTCTGTTCCGCTATCAGTTTCCTGAGTCTCCTCAACCGGTTCTTCATCAGCCGGTTCTGCTTCCGGTTCGCCGGACGATGTAACCTGCTCCTGCGGTTCATCCAATCCTGTATCCCCGGCATCTGTTTCCTCAACTGGTTGTTCGACAGTTTCTTCCATTTTTTCTTCAGCGGCAGGTTTGGCTTCTGGTTCATCAGCTGCAACTTCCTTATCCACCACTTCATCCTCTACCGCTGGTGCTTCAACCCCGGCATCTTTCTGTTCCTCTTCTGCCAGTTTTGATGCCTTCTTCAGAATTTCTTCGGCCCTCGCATCACTTATTTTTGTCTCCCGTTCGACACGTTTCCTGACCATATCATCTCTCTCTTTGGCAATTCTTTCACGCTTGGCGTCTATTTTTGCCTCCTTCTGTTTTAACCATTCCTGAAATCTTTTTTCTGCCTCCTCTTCACTGAATGCTCCCTTTTTCACTCCACCAAGAAGATGCCTTTTCATTAAAATTCCTTTGTAAGATAAAATTGCTCTTACAGTTTCGGTGGGCTGGGCACCCTTATCAAGCCATTCCATAGCTTTGTCAAACTCAATGTTGATGGTGGCAGGATTGGTATTTGGATTGTAAGTCCCTATTCTTTCAATGAACCTGCCATCCCGTGGCGCCCGGCTGTCTGCGATAACAATATGATAGTACGCAAACCTTTTCTTTCCATGACGTGCTAATCTGATTCTTACGGACATACGTTCAAAATTAATTTATTAAACCTTTCTGAAATCAGGTGTGCAAAGATAGATAAATATGCTGATCTTAAAAGAAAATTCTGCTTTTTTTTATCCCTGATTTAAATCGCTTAATTTCAGCAAATACTGAATAAATACAATCCATTTCTCCCAGATTTATGAATATCCCTTCCTGATAGTTATCGTGAGTTATCATACGCAGTTTTTTAGACGTTTCACAATTTTATTTGAGGTCGTTTTTAAAGAATTTTGTGACCTCTGTGATATCCTTCGTGACCTTTGTGTTTAAAATTTTTATTCAATATTTATTAACATCATCCTGTTCCCTTATTTCAATTTCTTATTTTTACCTGAAGGAAATTCTGCTGCCCGTGCTTACAAGATTCCTGATTCTCCCAATACATTGAACCATGGCTGCTTTTGTACATTTGCACGTTCATACACAGTATTCTATTCTTGATGGTGCATCAAGTATTCCTCTGCTTCTTGATAAAGCCAAAGAGAATAAAATGAAGGCTGTGGCAATTACGGACCATGGTAATCTATTTGGTGCCAAGGAATTTCAAAATGAAGCTAAAAGCCGGGCCATCAAGCCAATACTCGGATGTGAAGTTTATTATGCTAAAAGAAGCCGGCACGATAACACGGAAAAAGATGACCGGAGCGGATATCATCTGATCCTGCTGGCAAAGAATAATACCGGATATCATAACCTGGTAAAGCTTGTTTCCCTTGCCTATATCGAAGGTCATTATTATAAACCCCGGATTGACAGGGAGTTGCTCACGAAATATCATGAAGGCCTTATCGCCTCTACAGCCTGTCCTGGAGGTGAGATCCCATCATATATTCTGAATGGCCAGATTGATCTGGCCGAGGAGGCACTGCAATATTTCCTTGAAACCTTTGGAGATGATTTTTACCTTGAGCTTCAGCGTCATTTTACTGGAGACCCTGCATTTGATCATGATACCTTTGCAAAGCAACAACTCGTTAACGAAAAACTGATCGATTTTGCAAAAAAGTACCGGATAAAACTGATTGCCACCAATGATGTTCATTTCATTAACCAGGAGGATGCTGAAGCACACGACAGGCTTATTTGTCTGAATACCCAGACTGAGCTGGATGATCCTAACCGGCTGAGGTACACCAAACAGGAGTGGTTTAAGACACAGGAGGAAATGAATGAGATCTTTGCTGATATCCCTGAAGCACTTGAAAATACAGTTGAGATAGCAAATAAGGTTGAGACCTATGACCTCAACAGGGATCCTATCATGCCAGACTTTCCCTTACCGGAAAACTTTAATGACCCGGATGAGTATCTTCACCATCTCACCTATGAGGGAGCCAAAAAACGGTATAGTACTATAGATGATGAGTTAAGGAAACGTATCGATTACGAACTCGGAGTTATAAAAAAAATGGGGTTCCCGGGGTATTTTTTGATTATTCAGGACCTGCTGCGGGAAGCCCGGGAGATGGGCGTCTCTGTGGGGCCCGGAAGGGGCAGTGCGGCCGGTTCTGTTGTAGCCTACTGTAATTATATTACGGATATCGACCCAATAAAATATGGTCTCCTTTTTGAACGCTTTTTGAATCCCGATCGTATCTCATTGCCGGATATTGACATTGATTTTGATGAAGACGGCCGAGATCTTGTATTGCAATATGTAGTTGAGAAATACGGTAAGAACCATGTAGCACATATCATTACATTCGGAACCATGGCAGCCAAAATGGCTATCAGGGATGTTGCAAGAATTGAAAAATTACCACTTGCCGAAGCCGATCGCCTGGCAAAGCTGGTTCCGGAGCGTCCGGGGATAACCCTCAGGAAAGCCTACAAGGAGGTAAAGGATCTGGAAGAAGCAAGAAACGCCGGTAATCCGCTGGTCAAAAAAACCCTTCAATATGCTGAAACACTTGAAGGTTCTGTCAGACATACAGGATTACATGCATGCGGAATTATTATTGGCAAAGAAAACCTTATTGAATATATCCCAATCTGCAAATCCAAGGAGACTGATCTGCTCGTCACCCAATTTGATGGGAATCATGTTGAATCTGCCGGTATGCTCAAAATGGATTTCCTTGGATTAAAAACGCTATCCATTATTAAAGATGCAATTGAAATTATAAAGCATTCAAAAGGGATTGTCATTAACATGGATGAGATCCCCCTTAATGATCAGAAAACCTTTGAACTCTACAGTCGTGGTGAGACGACCGGCCTGTTCCAGTTTGAGTCTGACGGGATGAAAAAACATCTGAGAGAACTCAAACCAAACCGTTTTGAAGACCTGATTGCCATGAACGCTCTCTACCGGCCGGGTCCTATGGATTATATCCCCAGCTATATTAAGAGAAAACATGGCAGGGAGACCGTTCATTTCGATCTCCCGGTGATGGAAAAATACCTCAAAGACACCTATGGAATCACGGTGTACCAGGAACAGGTTATGCTCCTCTCCCAGGCAATGGCGGGTTTTTCCGGAGGACAGGCCGATTCACTCAGAAAAGCGATGGGCAAGAAGAAAAGAAAAATGATGGATGAGCTAAGGGAGATGTTTATCGAAGGATGTGAAAAAAGTAAAATTACCAGGCGTATAGCTGAAAAGGTCTGGACCGATTGGGAAGCTTTTGCACAGTATGCATTCAATAAATCACACTCAACCTGTTATGCCTACGTGTCTTATCAGACAGCATATCTGAAGGCTCATTACCCGTCCGAGTTCATGGCCGCAGTCCTCAGCCGGAACATCAACGATATTAAAAAGATAACGGTATTCATGAGTGAAGCAAAACGAATGGGACTTTCTGTAATGGGCCCTGACATCAATGAAAGTATGATCAAATTTACCGTTGGGAATAATGATGTTGTCCGGTTCGGGCTTGGAGCTATCAAAGGACTGGGGGAATCGGCAGCTTCAAAAATACTGGAAGAAAGAAAAAAGAATGGCCCGTTTAAAGATATTTTTGATTTTGTTGAACGTGTTGACCTTCAGTCGGTTAACAAAAAAAGCCTCGAAGCACTGGCAGCCTCCGGTGCGTTCGACTGTTTCAGGAATATTACACGTGGCCAATATTTTGCTGAAGACAGTAAAGGAACATCTTTTATTGAAAACCTTATCCGTTTTGGTCATCAGGTGCAATATAATAAACAGACCAACCAGCAATCCCTTTTTGGTGATGACATGAACCTGCATTACAGCAGACCTGAGATTCCGCAAACCGACGATTGGTCTTTGCTCTATAAACTGGATAAAGAAAAGGAGTTAATCGGGATGTACCTTACTGCCCATCCTCTCGATAATTACAGGCTCGAAATTGAACATTTCTGCACACATTCACTTTCCGACCTGGAAGATCTCAGGTCACTGGAAGGCTCAGAAATTTTCATTGCCGGACTTGTAAAATCGCATACTTCAGGATTCACAAAGAACAATAAACCATATGGTACAATTATCATTGAAGATTATACCGATTCTTTCAGGATTGTCCTGTTTAACCTCGATTACGTCACATTTAAAAATTTCTTCACTCCTGGCTATGCACTGATGATCAGGGGTGTTGTGCAGCCAAGACAGTTTGGGAACCTGAATGAACATGAGCTGAAGATTAAAACTATTACCATGCTCCCGGATGTCAGGGATGAAATGATTAAAAGCCTTTTATTACGCATCCCTCTCGAAAGCCTTTCGGATGACGTAATTACCGGCCTGAAAGATATTACAACTCCCAATTCAGGCAAAACAATGCTAAGATTCAATATTTATGATCCTGAAGAAAGAATAAATGTTGAGATGTTTTCCAGAAGCCAGAAAGTGAGAGTCACAGACGATTTAATCAGATACCTGGCAAATCATCCGGAAATTGAGTTTAAGTTGAACTGAATATAAGTTAGATTAACTCCTGAAGGTGCACACAGACGAAGAGTACCGAACTTTATATTTTTAAACCGAATATTTAAATATATAATCTCAAGACAATGGCACATGAAATTAACGATCAGAATTTTGATGAAATAGTCCTGAAGGCCGACAAGCCTGTTATTGTCGATTTTTGGGCTGAATGGTGCGGTCCCTGCAGGATGGTTGGTCCGATCCTCGATGAGATCGGTGAGGAATACAAGGATAGGGCGCTGGTGGTTAAACTTGATGTTGATAGCAATCCGGAAACTACAATCAGGTTTGGGATACGTAACATCCCAACAGTCTTATTCTTTAAAAACGGTGAGATTGCCGATAAACAGGTTGGAGCGGTTCCAAAAAATAACTTTACTGCCAAGCTGGAAGCTTTGCTTTAAAAAGATGATATCGAATATATCTGTTTTCTGTGCCTCAAGCCAGAAGGTTGACCCGGTCTATCTTCAGGCAGCCTTTGAATTAGGACAGCTCTTCTCACACCATGGAATCCATGTTTTCTATGGTGGTGGTGCGGTTGGCCTGATGGGACGGCTCGCTGATGGGGTGATGAAGGGTGGAGGTAAAATAACCGGAATTATCCCACAATTCATGCTGGACCAGGGATGGGGCCATCCTGGTATTCAACATATTGTGGTTCAGGATATACATGAACGCAAGAAGAAACTGGCGGAAAATGCAGATGCCCTTGTTGCCTTACCCGGTGGCGTTGGAACAATGGAAGAACTCCTTGAAATGATTACTCTGAAACAGCTCGGGCAGATTTTCTCGCCGATTGTAATCGTGAATATCAATGCTTTCTTCGATCCATTATTAAAACTGTTTGATCAGATGATCAAACAGCATTTTATGAGGGAAATCCATAAGAATATATGGACTGTAATTCAAAAGCCTGCCCATGCCATAGATGCCATTCGTGATGCTCCGGGGTGGGATGGATCAGCGATCAAATATGCTCCGGCATAGCAATGTGCCGGCTGGAGAGCCGTGAATCGTGAAATATTTGCGGAGCAAATATTCGCGAACAGGTTGTGTCTGTGGCCATATGGGAGCGAGCAATCGTGAATCGTGAGTCGTGAGTGGGGATTTGCGAAATAGCTGGATGTAAGACGGCTGACATCAAAACCTTCTCCCAATAACCAGGATATCATCAATCTGCTCGATATCCCCACGCCATGCCTCGATAGTACTCTCAAGGATTATCTTTTGTTCATCCATACTTTTATCCTGGATATTCAAAATAAGTTCTTTCATGGGCCCTGATTTAAACTTCTTTCCGCCAATACCGCCGAACTGATCTGCATAACCATCAGAAAACAAATAGATTGTATCCCCTGCCTTGATCTTTATTTCATGATTCGTAAATTTCTTCTCCCCTATATCTCCAACAGTTCTGCCGATTGCAAATCGATCACCCTTCGTTTCTATTAATTCACCACCCCTTATGAGATATATAGGATTGTAGGCACCGGAAAATTCAAGGATCTTATGCTTTGTATCATAGCAAATGAAGGTCATGTCCATACCATCTTTCACACAGTCCGTTTCATCGCCGGGATTCAGGGTATTATTGACCTCCTTATCCAGATAATGAAGTATTTCAGAAGGTTTTGTGATATTGTACTCCTTTATAATCTTATTGAGCATATTGTGTCCGATTATTGACATGAATGCACCGGGCACCCCATGACCGGTACAGTCAACAGCGGCAATGAATTCCTTTTCATCCTTTACATCCAGCCAGTAAAAATCACCACTTACAATATCCTTGGGCTTAAAGAGGATGAATGTATCCCTGAAAGGTATCTGTGGAGGAAGAATTGCGAATTGTATCCTCTTCGCATAGTGTATAGAATCTGTAATATCCTTGTTCTTCTGTGCCAGTTCTTCTTTCTGGGCCACAACCACTGCTGTCCGTTCTCTGACTTTCTCTTCCAGTATTCTGTTCTCACGGCGAAGATTACGTTCCCGCACCTTAATGTACAGCAATATGGATATTCCGCCAGTAAGGATACATATCATGATAAACCACCATGTCTGATAAAATGGCGGCTTAATCTGAAATGCATAACTAACCGGAACTGAATTCCATATTCCGTCACTGTTGCTGGCCTTTACCATAAAGATATATTTACCAGGTTTCAATGCCGGGTATGTGGCAGTGGTCTGATCTGTTTCCGGCATCCAGTTAATATCCGCACCTTCGAGTTTAAACTGGTATCTGACAGCATCAGGATTTGTCAGACATATACTTGTATAATCAAAGATGATTGAGTTTTCAGTATATTTTAGCTTCATTTCCGGTATCATTCCCCACTCTTCCAGATTAACTCTCATTCTTGTGATATGTGTGAGCGGTTCGATCTGTAAACGATATTCCAGGTCAGGATTATACCTGATAACACCCGCTACTGTTCCGAACCAGATATTTCCATCATGATCCCTGAAAGCAGCATTATTCTTTGTCTCTATACCGGTAAAACCATTTTTACCGGTATATGTATAAATTTTGTTCTCTTCCGGTGAATATCTGTTTAATCCTCTGTTTGTTCCAAGATAAACATCATTCTTATCATCCGTTATAACCAGTGTGATCAGGCTTGCCAGTAAACCATTCTGGCGTGAGAAATGGGCTGCAATTGTATCACCTGCAACAGCATAAACACCCTGTCCTTCCGTTCCCGTCCATATCCATCCCCTGGGATCTTGGGTAATACAGGTTGGTGTAAAGCTGATACCCAGGTTCACCTGTATAGCAGTATCACCGGTGATCTTTGTTAAGCCTTTTCCCCTTGCTCCAACCCATACGGTGCCCTGTGCATCTGCATAAATTGCTGAAATATCCGAACCGGCAAGACCATGTATTTGTGTAAGTCTTTGAATTTGATTGTTATCAATATCATAAAAAATCAACCCATCGATTGTACCTACCCATAGATTATTTTCCCCGTCGATGTCCATAGCACTTACAATACCCTGCCTGTTGTATGAGTTCAGCAGGAAGCTAAAATTTAGTTTGCCCGATGAAGGAACATATTCGAAAGTGCCTGCATCATTTGTTCCAATCCAGATATGTCCGTTGAGATCTTCCTTGATGAACCTGATCTGGTTACCCATAACATATTTGTCGGAGGTCAGGTGCGTATACCGACGGGATGTGCCGGCAGAAGGATCATAAATTGTAATTCCGCCATTTGTCCCAAACCAGTATTTCCCGGATCGATCCTGTAACACAGCCCATACCTGGTTATCAATGATACCATCATCGGTGGAATATGTCACAAAATGTTCTCCCTTAAAGATGGCAAGCCCATTTTCATTTGTGCCTATCAGTATATTCCCCTCAAGATCCTCAACAATACAACGGATTTTTGTATCTGTCAATCCATTTGAAAGGTCAAAAGTGACCATTCCATCCTCCCTTAACCGGCTGATCCCTCCACCCCACGTGCCAATCCAGATATTACCTTTACTGTCTTCAAAAAGTGAACTGACAATATTTTCACCGAGACCATCCCTGGTATTATAAAAAATAAATGTATCAATCTCAGGATTGTATTTATAAAGACCATCATGATGTGTTCCAAACCAGAAAATTCCCTTTGAGTCTTCAATCATTGTAATGATCTGGAAATACAACGGCATTTTCTCTATATAGAACTGGTCAAAATCATTTTCATCCTGATTATAGAATTTTATCCCTATATCAGTAATAAAATATAAAGTTCCATCTCTGCCCGTATAAGATTGGAATACCTGGTCGCTCAATCTCTTTCCAAGATAATGTTCGTACTGCAGTTCGTACAGGGAAGCTTCAGGATTCCATATACAAATAACCCCGTCACCTGCAGTGGTTATCCATAGATTACCCCGCCGGTCTTCTGAAAAAGAGGTGACATCACTATCAAGAAAAGAAGAAAAGATTTCAAGTTTTTCAAACTTTTTACCATCATACCTCGTGATTCCTCCTCCACGGTGTCCTAACCATATTCTTCCTGCACTGTCTTCATGCAGTGCCTGTATGCCATTTACAGCCAGCCCGTTTTCACTTGTGAAGTTTTCAAATGTGATCCCATCAAAACGCGACACACCACCATCTGTACCCAACCATATATAATCATTCCTGTCCTGGATGATGGCATACACTTTGGATTGTGCCAGCCCCTGCTGTACACTGTACTGGTCAAAGAAATAAGTTTGTGATCCCAGGTTGTGTGAAAGGATCAATAATGCAATAAAAAAGACTATTCGCTTCGAAGAGTGAATAGTCTTAAAAATTCTCAAATAATTAATAATCATTTTGATATAAAGAAAAAGGTTCCATCCTCATCTTCGAGTCCTGCTATTTTCCCAAACTGAGGCTTTTGCTGATTATTTTTGACTACAGCACTTGTCACCTTGGTTACTATACTTTCAATTGGAATACAGGCATCCGGATTATTGGCGAGGGAATTTGCGAAAGTCCTGGTAAACTGGGAATTATCAATAGCCAGCTCATAACCGGCAGAGGAAAAGACCTGGGATGACTTAAACCGTGTTGCCTGCCAGTCATCGCAGCTCTTTACCTTGTTATCTGACCTCATGGCCTGGTAAAAGCTTGGACCTGATTCACAGGCATCTGTAATAACCAGGGTATGTGTAACATAATTGGCATAAGATTGCATGGAGGCTTTCAGGGCGTTAATATTGAAGTAGGTAAATTCATCATCCCTTTTTGCATCTGTGGGAATCCAATAGCCTGTTTCATTGATGAATTTGCCATGACCCGCATACCATATTAATAAGGAATTAACCCTGTTGCTCCTCACCAGATCACGGAGTTCTATGGAAAAGAATCTTTCCATATCGCTCTTAGTCATATTCTTTTTATGGATGATATTATGGACCTGATACTTAACAAGAGCGGCTTTCATCAGGCTGACATCCTTCCCGGGTCCCTCCAGGCTGGCAAATGTTTCATAACCAGAATTTTCAATAAATATCGCCCATGTCTTACCCATCGGGTTTGCCTCGGAAAGTATAGCTGACTCCCGGTTGAGGGTAAATTCAGCCTCTGTCCTGTTACCATAAATATCCTCAACTGTGACAAGGATTTTATTTTTATTTAAAATATCCAGGTTTGCGGAAAATGCAGGATTTATTTCATCAGGAATATAACTGGCAAGGACACCGTTGATGATAATACTTTTTATCAGGCTTTCATCCTCAATTTTGCCTTCAACATAAATATTAGGATTGTTTGAATCCATGAATATCTGACCATCATCAGATGCATAAGGAGCAAGAATATATACTTCAGGTGGTACCACCTCTGTAAGATTTATGGTATACCTGTCAGATCTGGTATTGTCGTAGACATCTGTTGCAGCAATCATGAGGTCTTCCTTGCCTTCAATATCCAGGGCAGCAAGGAATTCATAAAAACCTGTTTCCTCATTTTTTACGACCGGGAACTGAAGGTCATTGATCTGTAAGGCCTTGATATCACTCTCATCTTCAATCTGGCCTTTCATGGTTATCACCTTTGAGCCCTTTGGAAACTGAAGTAATGCCTTATCCCTGGGCTTCGGATCGAGAATTACGATGACCGGTTGATTACTTTCCCTGTGTAGCTCGAACAATCTTTTTTGTGTCTCCTCCATAAGTTTCTCAGCTTCCGGATCATACCCGGTCAAAGCCATCATTGCTTCATAATCCTTGATGGCTGCCTTGAAATTTGCGATCTGTTCATAGGAATATGCTCTTTTATATAATGCCTCCGCATTTTTTGGATTAAGCATTAACACCTTTGTAAAGTCATTGATAGCATTAGGATGCTGCGTGAATTCCTGGTAGTAACAACCCCTGATAAAATACATCTCCTCATCATCGGTATTCATCAGGATATTCTTAGAAATATCATCGATTGCTTTGGGATAATCCATCTGTGCAACATAGATTTTGCTCCGAACCACGTATGCTTTGCGATTATTCGGATCCAGTTCCAGAGCCCTGTTAACATGGTTCATCGCAAAAGGTAGTTTGTTGAGCTGGAGCCGCAGTTCAGCAAGTGCAATGTAAGCATCAATATTCCTGCCATCTTTACCCACTGCCTTCAGGTAATCCTCCTCAGCCGGGTTGAATCTCCCCAGCTTTTCATTTACCAGCCCCCTCAAATAGAAATTTTCTGATGTCTCTTTGAGTGTTAACGCAGTATTGCAGTTCTCAAGAGCTTCTTCATATCTCTCCATCGCAACCAGTATCATAGCCTTTATCCTGTAAGCATCAACATTTGTTCTCTTTAACTGAATGGAAAAATCGGCTTTTTCAATGGCTTTCTGATATTCACCAAGTAAATAATATAACCGGGCTGAATGGTAAAATACGTCTGTATTCTTGCTGAGAAAAGTAGCTGCCCTGTCATAGTCCGCAGCAGATTCTTCATACTTGCCAATCATCTCATATGCATTTGCACGGGCCATATATGCATCAGCATAATCCGGCTCCAGGTCAATAGCCTTGGTGAATTGTTCAATCGCATCATTGTAATTGGCTACCTCAACAAAATCTTCACCTGTTTTAAAATATTTCTTTGCATTCTGGCAAAAAATACCGGCGGGTAAAAAAGTTATAAATATCAATAACAAGATCTTTGAAGTTTTCATGATCTTAGAATTATTAAAACCAAAATTATTTATACGTCCTGATAATGAATTATGTTGCAATAATTATTGCTGTATTACAAATATAATCAATTATTTAACTCGACGGGAAAGGATTGTCCCGGTTTATGAAAAGAATACCATAAAAACCATGCCAGAAATGGTTGTCGGTTGTCAGTTATCAGTTGCCGGTTCTCGGTTCCTGGTTCTCGGTGAGTTAGGATGAGCGTGTGTAAAGGTGAGAAGGTGGGAGAGTTGGGACTGTATTAAAATTGTTTCCACATTTTACCCGCCAACTTTAAAAGGTACACATTTTTCGATTTTTATTTTTCGGGTTTACATGCCTGCCGGCAGATAGGTTTCGATTTTCGATATTTCGACATTTCGAATTTAAGCCATCTATTCTTTGCAAGTTGTCACCATTTAAAATGAATCTCGATGTCTATATATTTTAACCGTACTCTCTGCAAACTTAAACTGGGTGATTGGCTCGGAAGGCATAACAGGAGCAGGAACACCTTTCACAAAAGCCTTATTCCCAACCATGACTCTGGCCTCGTCCCAGATTCCTTTTTTAATAAATGCTCCAAGGAGTATCCTCCCGCCTTCCACAAGGAGAGACTGTATATCCTTTTCATACAAATATGTTAGTAATACAGAAATAATATCTGCATGTTTATCAAGTGTAACATAGGAAAGATTTTTCCCTGCCGGCTTAGGATTACTGGTGAATACCGTTGTTTCGGCCGTACCATCAAGAATATGCAGATGATCAGGCATGGTGTTTTTCCTGTCGATCACAAGTCTTAAAGGACTTTTTCCCGGCCAGTGTCTCGTATCCAAACGTGGATTATCCAGAATGGCAGTCCTTGAACCTATCAGTATAGCCTGTTCTTCCGCTCTCCATTTATGAACGAGTATACGTGAGGCTTCATCTGTGATCCAGTTAATCGTGCCCTGCTCATGGCCATTTCTGATTCTGTCTATAAATCCATCATTTGTCTGGGCCCATTTCAGGACAATATATGGTCGCTTTTTCTTATGGAAGGTGAAAAATCTTCTGTTGAGATGAATACACTCTTTCTTCAGAATATTAGTTCCGGCTTTGATCCCTTTATCCGTCAATTGCCTGATACCTTCCCCTGATACAATTGAATTTGGATCGGTTACACCAACGATAATCTTTTTCAGCCCGGCCTCCATAATCACTCCGGTACAGGGAGGTGTTTTCCCGAAATGTGAACAGGGTTCAAGGTTTACATAAAGCGTGGAATCCTTAAGAAGTTCGGGCGTTTTGATCGATTGGATGGCATTAACTTCTGCATGGTTCCCCCCGAAATACATATGATAGCCCTCCCCGATAATTCTGTCCTGATAAACAATAACACAACCTACCAGCGGATTTGGGGCAGTATTTCCCAGTCCTTTCCTTGCAAGCTCCAGGCATCGATACATATACTTTTCATGCATATCAGATAAAATTACCTGTTTTATTCTTTTTATACCTTTGAGATATGAAAAAGGCGCCCCGGACAATCGGAACATTTCGCGAATTTATTAAAAATGAGCTCACAGGCCTATATGCCGTTAAGGAAATCGAAAGCCTGACATATATCCTTTTCGGTGACCTGCTCAATATCCCGAAGCATGAAATCCATCTTCAACATGACCGGCTTATTAATGTTGATCAAGGCACGAAAATAATTGAAGCTGTTATTGGTTTAAAAAGTTTTAAACCAATCCAATATATCCTGGGCTATACTGAATTTTATGGACTAAAGATGCAAGTTACACCCGGAGTACTGATTCCAAGACCGGAAACGGAAGAGCTTTTAAAATGGATTGTAGATGAAAATCCTTCCGGTAACATTACATTCATTGATATTGGAACCGGTTGCGGATGCATTGCAATAGCATTGAAAATTCATCTGCCTGACAGCCGTGCATATGCCTCTGATATTTCTGACACAGCCCTGATGATTGCCCGGGAAAATGCGAAACTCCACCGGGCAGATATAACATTCTTTGATCATGACATAGTGTCAAAGGAAGAAGGAAAAAGGAAAAAGGAAAAAGTGGCATATGATAAGTCAGCTGAAATAAAGCAGGAATTTCCGGATATCTTCAAACAAAAATATGATATCATCGTAAGTAATCCTCCATATATCCCGGAGAGCGAAAAGGAGTATATGGATAAAAATATTACCGGGTGGGAGCCCTTTGAAGCCCTTTTTGTGCCTGATCAGGATCCGTTAATATTTTACAGGAATATTGGAGAATTCGGGTTACAATATCTTAAATTTAATGGGAAATTATATTTTGAAATTCACGAGAAACAAGGTGCCAGTATAAAAAGACTTTTACAAGAATTTGGTTACAGTAATGTTATTATCGGGAAAGATATTAACGGGAAAGACCGTATGATTCGCTGTCACAAAAAAAAAATCCAAATTCCTTGAGATCGTATGTTTTCAGGAATCAGACCCGCATCCGACTTATTCCCCTTAGTTCCGGGGCTGTGTCACGATTAATTTTTCACGCAAAGAACGCAAAGAAAACACCAAGCTCGTAAAAAACAGATTGCTATTAATCAGGACTTTGCGATCTTTGCGAGAAGCCTTTTAATGAAGTTGTGACACAATCTCCAGGGGGTGAGTCCGCAAATAAAGATAAATCATGAATCCGAAAGAAGCATTAACACTTGCACAATCAATTTGCAGCCGGCAGGAGCAATGCCGTCAGGATATACTGAGCAGGCTTGAAAAGTGGGGAGTCAATGAATCCGCAGCTGAGAAGATCGTTAAACAGCTGGAGAAGGATAATTTTATTGATGAAACCAGATATGCTTCATCATATGTGCGGGATAAAATAAAATTCAATAAATGGGGAAAGATTAAAATATGCTGGATGCTCAGGCAAAAAAATATTCCTGATGATATTATAGAGCAGGCCCTTGAATTGATTGACATGGATGGGTATGAATCCCTTCTTGAATCAGAACTGATCAAAAAAAACAGAACCCTGAAAGCTGATGATCAGAATACAAAAAAAAGAAAACTTATTCAGTTTGCCAGCCAGAGAGGATTCGAGAATGAGATCGTATACAAGATCATCAATAACCTCCTGCAATCTCGGTCCAAAAAATAAACATATTTTGTAATTTTGTAAACCATTATTAAACAATTTACAGCTACTATAAAAACCAACATATGATTACTTCGGAACAATTAAAGGAATTGAGAAAGCGGGAGAGTTCGCTGAGGAGGCATCTTTGACATTGAAAACAAACTGAACCGGATCAGAGAATATGAGGAACAGACCCGTGCAGCGGATTTCTGGAATGATTCACAGACCGCAGAAATAAGACTGAAAGAAATTTCGCTGCTAAAATCCTGGACCACTGCCTGCGACAAAGTGAAAAGCAGCATTGATGACCTTGAAGTCCTGCTGGATTTTTTTAATGAGGGTGAAGCCACCGAATCAGACGTACAGGAAAATTATCTCCATGCTTTAAAGCATATTGAGGAGCTTGAATCAAGGACCATGTTAAGTAATGAAGAGGATTCCCTGGGAGCAATTCTCAAGATCAATCCCGGGGCAGGTGGAACAGAAAGCCAGGATTGGGCTGAAATGCTTATGCGTATGTATATACGGTGGGGTGAACGAAACAGTTATGGCGTCAGAGAGATACATTACCTCCCGGGTGATGAAGCAGGAATAAAATCTGTTACCCTGGAATTCACTGGTGACTATGCATATGGCTATCTAAAAAGTGAAAATGGAGTACACAGACTTGTGAGGCTTTCTCCGTTTGATGCCAACAACAGGCGCCATACCTCTTTTGCTTCCGTATTCGTTTCACCAATTGTAGACGATTCCATCGAAATAAAAATTAATCCTGCCGACATAAACTGGGAGACCTACCGTTCGAGTGGTGCAGGAGGACAAAATGTTAACAAGGTCGAAACAGCGGTCAGATTAAGGCATTTCCCAACAGGTATTGTCATCGAAAACCAGGAAACAAGGTCGCAGCTTAAAAACAAAGAAAATGCGATAAGGATTCTTAAATCGCATCTGTATGAACTCGAGCTCAGGAAAAGAAGAGAAAAACAGGCAGAGATCGAAGGACTCAAAAAAAAGATAGAATGGGGATCTCAGATCCGCAGTTATGTGCTTCATCCTTACAAAATGGTGAAGGACCTGAGAACCGACTTTGAGACTTCCAATGTCCAGGATGTGCTCGATGGCAATCTGAATGATTTTATCAAGGAATATTTAATGCATTTTGGCGGGGCATAAAAATGCCCGGCATCAGTATGACAGAAAAGGGGCTGTATCACAACATCAATATAAGGCTTCACGCAGAGCACACAAAGTATTCACCAAGACCGCAAAGTATTGGTTAACAGACATGTATTCTTTGCGTACTTCATATTATCTTTGCGATCATTGCGTGAAATATTAGTTGTGACACAGCCCCACATCTAATTTTTAATTATTTTTAGAAACTTAAACTATACTGAGTCATGACTAAATTAATCCGATTCACTATTCTGGCAGCAATAATCTCATTAATCTGCCAGACCTGTAAGAAAGACGATGAATTTTATCACATCACTGCATATGAAGAAAATCTTCATTATTATGTAAATGAGTATCGAAAATCAAAAGGGCTCAATGAACTGGTTCTCCAGCCGGTAATGGTCATTGAGGCTCAGGCAAACAGTGTTGACTGGAAAAATGGCGGAGATCCATCCACCGGGCTTCAGGACCGGTTCGAAACTGTTATCGAAAAAATCGGTGGAACCAGTAATGGCGCCATCACATCCATTGTATACAACCTTTCAGCCGACAGTGTTGTTCACTATTGGGCGCGTGATACGATTGCCGACAAGATATTGCTCGGAACTTATACACAATCAGGGCCGGGTATTGCAAGGGGAAATGATGATAAAATTTACGTCACACATATGTTTTTGTATATTCCAAAATAATAATTCACATGACTACAAGGATAGAAAAAGACACAATGGGGCCTGTGGAGGTTCCATCTGATAAGTATTGGGGTGCCCAGACCCAGAGATCAGTCAATAACTTCAAAATCGGGGATCAATTGATGCCCCTGGAAATTATCTATGCTTTTGCATATTTGAAAAAGGCAGCTGCCCTGACCAATTTAGAATTGGGTGTTTTAAGTAAAGAAAAAACAGAATTGATTGCACGCGTCTGCGATGAGATTCTTGACGGGCAGCACGATGACCAGTTTCCGCTCGTTGTCTGGCAAACCGGTTCAGGCACGCAGTCAAATATGAATATCAATGAGGTTATCTCCAATCGTACACATATACTTCTGGGTAATAAACTGGGAGAGGGACACAAAATGATTCATCCGAATGACGATGTAAATAAGTCACAATCGTCTAATGACACCTTTCCCACTGCCATGCATATCGCAGCATATAAGAGGATTACGGAGACCACCCTGCCGGGGATCAGAAAATTAAGGGATACACTTTCAAAGAAAGCAAAGGAATTCATAGAAATAGTGAAAATTGGCCGTACACACTGGATGGATGCAACACCTCTCACCCTTGGACAGGAGTTTTCCGGGTATGTTTCCCAGCTGGATCATGGTTTAAAAGCCCTTGAAAATACGCTGCCTCATCTTGCAGAGATAGCGCTTGGGGGAACAGCAGTTGGTACAGGGATCAATGCGCCAAAGGGGTATGCAGATCTTGTTGCCAAAAAGATTACCGGGCTTACGGGGTTACCTTTTGTGTCAGCACCCAATAAATATGAATCTCTTGCAGCCCATGATGCCATTGTGGAAGCTTCAGGGGCCCTGAAACGCCTTGCTGTCAGCCTGATGAAAATAATCAATGATATTCGTGTCCTGTCCTCGGGCCCGAGAAGCGGAATCGGAGAAATTATAATACCGGCAAATGAACCAGGATCCTCTATCATGCCAGGGAAAGTAAATCCCACACAAGCAGAAGCCCTGACAATGGTCTGTGCCCAGGTTATGGGTAATGATATGGCCATCTCCACAGGTGGAATGCACGGTCATTTTGAATTAAATGTATTTAAACCACTGATGATCGTTAACTTTCTTCAATCCGCACGGTTGCTCGGTGAGGCATGTGTCTCCTTCAACGATAATTGTGCTGTCGGTATAGAACCCAACCTGGAGACAATAAAAAAGAACCTTGAAAACTCATTAATGCTTGTCACTGCCCTGAATCCCCATATCGGATATGAAAAAGCAGCAGAGATAGCTAAAAAAGCCTATTCAGAAAATACTACCCTGAGAAAAGCAGCACTCGATCTGGGGTATGTTACAGAAGAAGATTTTAATAAATGGGTTGATCCCAAAAAGATGGTGGGGGAGTTATAGGTTACTTTATTCTATATCTTAATCTTTAACCACAGAATGTACAGACATAGATCAGAGTTCACAGAGGCTTGATAGATTCCATTACTCCGTGTGCTCTGTGAATACTCTGTGTGCTCTGTGGTTAATTTATTTTCTTATTTATTCCCGATTTGAATATTTCCCTTATTTTTGAACGAACTTTCTAATCCACCTGAATGGAATCCAATCAAGAAAGGCCAAAGCTCTTTTCAGAGTTCCCTCCTGTAAAAACTGAAGAATGGGAAAAAAAGATCCTTGAAGACCTGAAAGGAGCTGATTATAATAGCCTTTTATGGAAGACCTCCGATGGTTTGATATTCCGGCCCTATTACCGCAGGGAAGATCTGGCTGACCTTCAATATCTCGAATCATTCCCCGGCCAGTATCCATTTACAAGAGGCGACAGGATCCTTAACAATAAGTGGGAAATCCGGCAGGATATCCCTGTCAAGTCAGTTTCTGAGGCAAATAAAAAAGCACATGACCTGCTGGAGAAAGGAATCACAGCTCCCGGATTTGTTCTGGATGGGAATATTATTAAAACCGCGGACCACCTGGAAGAATTATTAGCAGGTATTGAGTTACAGAGAATTCCTGTCCATTTTACAATAAACTCCAATGACTTTTCACTCCTGTACTTACTATCCGCTTTAGTTCAAAAATGGGAATTAAATCCTGACCTTGTAAGAGGTTCATTGAATTTGGATCCCCTCGGCCATTTATTCCAGACCGGAAAATTCTTTGAAGATAGGGAGAATGATATGCTTATCTTGAAAAAAGCTGTCGAGTTCACTGCCTCACATCTCCCTGTATTTAAAATTCTTTCTGTAAATGCAGGCATTTTCCACAACGCAGGCGCTTCCATTATTCAGGAACTGGCTTTTGCTCTGGCTGCCGGAACAGAATACCTGTCTGCACTGACTGATCTCGGGCTTCATGGGAATGAAATTGTCCCGCGTATGATGTTTCATTTTTCCTCAGCAACAGGATACTTTGCTGAAATAGCAAAACTTCGTGCAGCAAGATTGTTATGGTCTGTTATTACGCATTCTTTTGGCTATTCCGGAACCGGTATTTCACCCATGTATATTCATAGTTCCACCTCTGAATGGAAAACAACCATCTTCGATCCCTACAACAATATATTAAGAGGTACAACAGGAACCATGTCTGCAATCCTGGGAGGTGCCGATTCGATAACCGTGACTCCTTTTGATCAGGCTACCGGTAATCCCGGTGAATTCAGTGAAAGGCTGGCCAGAAATATCCAGATCATTTTGAAGGAAGAAGCATACCTTGATAAAGTGGCTGATCCTGGTGCCGGATCATATTATATTGAAAATCTTACAGATAAAATTGCTGAATCAGCCTGGCAGCTTTTCCAGGAAATTGAAAAAAACAAAGGTATCATTCACGCTTTTAAAAAAGGATTCATCCAGAATTCTGTTGAGAAATATTCAAGGAAAAGGCTTTCTGATATTGCACAACGAAAAGAGATAGTGCTTGGTATCAACCATTACCCGGACCTGAATGAAAGAGTTTCATGGAGATTGAGTCAGGCTGAGCCCGCTGTTCCATCCGTATCTGAACAGGAATTATTTGCAAAACCACTAAAAAAAATACGGGCTGCTGCTGAGTTTGAAAATATAAGGCTCAGAACAGAAAAGGCAGCAAAAAGACCTGTTGTATTTCTT
This sequence comes from Bacteroides sp. SM23_62_1, assembly GCA_001304505.1. Lineage (GTDB taxonomy): Bacteria > Bacteroidota > Bacteroidia > Bacteroidales > SM23-62 > LJUQ01. Next base: position 8,054 of record LJUQ01000010.1, on the reverse strand, counting down.
TTGACATTCGGTAATCCTGTGATGAGAAGGATACGGGCCGGGTTCTCAGCAGGTTTCTTTGCATGCGGGGGATTCAGTGTGGCAGTTAATACAGAAAACATTAAAATTGAAGAAGGGATAAAGGAAGCGCAAAACCTCTCTGCAGATATTGTTGTGATGTGCAGCTCGGATGAAGAATATACTGAAACAGGGCCAATGGTAGCAAAGAAATTGAAAGGTAAAACTATCATAGTTATTGCAGGTTATCCCGAACAATCGATTGAACATTTAAAAACAGCAGGGATTGAACACTTTATTCATACAGGATCGAATATTATAGAAGAACTCAGGAAATTTCAAGAATTATTGAAAATTTGAGACCCGATTTCAGTCATATTAATCTCAGGGATATTGCCGGACCGGAAAAACCACCTCCTGATAAGGGGAAAGGTCTTTCACAATGGTTTACACCTGAACATATACCTGTAAAAAGTGTATATACCCGGGATGATCTTGCAGGGATGGAACACCTGGATTATGCAGCAGGTATCCCTCCTTTCCTTCGCGGGCCCTATTCTACAATGTATGTTTTACATCCCTGGACTATCAGGCAATATGCAGGATTTTCCACTGCTGAGGAGTCGAATGCATTCTTTCACAGGAACCTTATAGCAGGGCAGAAAGGACTTTCTGTTGCTTTTGACCTTCCAACACACAGAGGTTACGATTCGGACCATGAACGGGTTGTTGGTGATGTTGGTAAAACAGGGGTAGCTGTCGATTCGGTTCTTGACACGAAAATTCTTTTTGATCACATCCCGCTGGATAAAATATCTGTCTCCATGACCATGAATGGTGCCGTTCTTCCCATCATGGCATTTTACATCGTTACTGCATTGGAGCAGGGTGTTCCCCTCGATTCCCTTACCGGGACGATCCAGAATGATATCCTGAAGGAATTTATGGTCAGGAACACATATATTTACCCCCCTGAATCGTCTATGAGAATAATTGCTGATGTTTTCAAATATACCTCACAACATATGCCCCGGTTCAATTCCATCAGTATCTCCGGGTACCATATACAGGAAACAGGTGCAACAGCAGACCTTGAGCTGGCGTATACCCTGGCAGACGGGCTTGAATACCTTCGAACCGGGGTAAATGCCGGACTGGATATTGATGCATTTGCTCCCAGGATTTCATTTTTCTGGGCCATTGGTATGAGTCATTTCATGGAAATTGCCAAATTAAGGGCTGCAAGAATGTTATGGGCAAAAATTGTCTCAGGATTTAATCCGAAAAATTCAAAATCTCTTGCCCTGCGAACTCATACCCAGACATCAGGATGGAGCCTCACCGAACAGGATCCTTTCAATAATGTTACAAGAACATGCATTGAAGCAGTGGCAGCTGTTTTAGGTCACACACAGAGCCTGCATACCAACGCACTCGATGAAGCCGTTTCCCTGCCAACAGACTTCTCCGCCAGGATAGCCAGAAACACACAATTATATCTGCAGGAAGAAACACAGATTGCACGGTCAATCGATCCGTGGGCAGGTTCATATTATATCGAATATCTGACACATGAATTGGTTCATAGTGCCTGGAAACAGATTATGGAAATTGAACAGCTCGGTGGAATGGCCAGAGCACTTGAGACCGGATTACCAAAAATGAGGATTGAGGAAGCTGCCGCACGAAAACAGGCAAGAATTGATTCATGCAAAGATATTATTGTTGGTTTGAATAAATACCGCCCTGCGAAAGATGATCCTATTGATATACTTGTTGTTAATAATACCGCCGTAAAAGAAGCCCAGATAAAAAGACTGAAAAAACTGAAGGAAGAAAGGGATAACAGGTCTGTAAATGAAATACTGGATAAGCTTACTGACGTTGCTGAAACAGGAGAGGGTAACCTCCTGGAATTATCTGTTGAGGCAGCCAGAAGGCGTGCCACCCTGGGAGAGATCTCTTATGCACTTGAAAAGGTCTTCGGCCGTTATAAAGCTGTTATTCGTTCTGTATCCGGAGTATACAGTGCTGAATCGGCAGAAAACGAAAAATATAAGAAGGCTATTGAACTGGCATCCCGCTTTGCTCAGATGGAAGGCAGACAACCCAGGATCATGATTGCAAAAATGGGACAGGACGGGCATGATCGCGGTGCAAAAGTTATATCTTCAGGATATGCTGATATCGGTTTTGATGTTGATATCGGACCACTGTTCCAGACACCTGTTGAAGCAGCCAGACAGGCTGTGGAAAATGATGTCCACGTTCTTGGTATCTCCAGCCTTGCCGGCGGTCATAATACACTGATCCCTGCAGTGATAAAAGAACTCAGGGACCTCGGACGTGAAGATATCATGGTCATTGCCGGAGGGGTGATCCCGCCACAGGATTATGAATTCCTTTACCAAACGGGTGTGGTTGGTATCTTCGGCCCCGGAACATCTATTTCGGAGGCTGCTGTTAAAATACTTGAAATATTGATGGAGAGTACGGTTGAAACATAATTTTGAATTCACTAATAATATGAAAACATTGTTCATCATTTTCTGTGCCTTACTGGTCATAAACATTACATTCGCCCAGGATCTCAATACCATCATCACGGATCCCAATACCGGTAAGGAAATCCTTTACGGTTACTGTGACAGGCAGGGATTGACATCAGAACCCTTCAATGAATGGTTCGAACCGGAGTATGAATCATACCGGGTTGATGCAGATAAACTATCCGAAATCAACCTGAATGTACTGTTTAATACCAGCATCACCATTGTTCTTGGCACCTGGTGTTCCGACAGCCAGCGGGAAGTTCCCAGGTTTTACAGGATTTTGGACTACCTTGGATTCCATGAAGAAAACCTGAAACTTATCTGTGTTGATCGTACAAAGGATGCTGCCGGTACTGAAGTGCCGGAACTATCAATCGATTTTGTGCCAACATTCATCATTTATATTGAAGATCAGGAAATGGGAAGGATCATCGAATCACCGGCGGAATCGCCCGAAGCCGACCTGGTCAAAATACTCGGAAATTAAATACTTCATTTCCCCACAAAGGGCACAGAGAATAATCAGGGAGCACAGCAATCATACTACTTCTTTTCAATCTGTGCTCTGCAAATTTACTCCGTGAGCCCTGTGGTTAAAATCCTCCTTCCCTCCTGCACTCAAGCAGGATTTTGTATTTCTATCTTTTATACATCTTCGAATAGGTATTATGATTTCATTTTCATAAAATCATGTAGTTACATTTTTGTATCTTTGATCTGTAATTCCTTTTTTATCAAATTCAAATCATCATGGAAGAACAAAAAACCACTGCAGGACAGGGATTGGGTATTGCCGGCCTGATCCTTGGAATTGTTGCCATTCCACTCGCCCTTCTGGGATGTACTTTTGCCCTTGCCCTGTTTCTTGGCGCTGCCGGCGTTGTCCTCAGTGCCATCGGACTTCATCAGGCCAATACAGCCAACGGAACAAAGGGATTACCAATTAGCGGATTGACTGTATCAATCGTCGGACTATGCATTGCATTAATGTGGGGATTATTCTTCACATCCGCAGTTTTTAAGGAAGGAAAATTCTGGAGACACAGCCCATTCTGGGAGCAAATCGGAAAAGAGGTGGAAGAAAACCTTGAAGATGCTTTAAAAGATATCGAGGATGAATTTGATAAGATAGGCCAGGATCTCGAGGATGTTCTGGAAGATCTCGAATATGATACAGACTGGGAGTCCCTCGACTGGGGTGAGGAAATATCCGATGAAGAACTTGATAAAGTTCTGAATTCCTACGAAGAGCTCATAGGTGACTATATCATGCTGGTGGATAAAGCTGAAAAAGGTGATGTTTCAGCCATTGCAGAATATGCAAAAGTGTCAACCAAAGCAATTGCGCTGGCAACTAAACTTACTGCTATCGCTCCAAAGCTAAATGCGGAGCAACGGGCAAAATTTGAAGAACTGCAAAAGAAATACGAGGAAGCGCTGGAAAAAACAGAACAACCGTCTGAATAGTTGTCGGTTGTCGGTTTTCTGTTATCCTTATGGGATTGATTCGGGTAAGCTGGTATGATTTCCAATCGGACCAGATATAAGAAAGGCAGTGTTGTTAAGTCCGGTTTCCAACCGGACCTGAAATATAATCCACATTCATCAGAAAACAGATATTCTGGTTTATAACCGGGGGTTCCTGAATGTGTTTGCCTGTCTGCCGGTCAGACAGGTTTCGTTTTTCGATATTTCTTGTTTCGTTTTTGATTGCTTGTCGGCCAGGCAGTTATCGAATTTCTCTGTTTTGAATTTCGAACTTATAAAATCCCCTGAAAAAACCTTATCATATTATTAACCTTATTCTCGCCGGAATAATACTGATGATCTTCATCTATTCCGGCCTTTTTTCTGCTGAAAAGGATAATCATCCTATTCCTTCTATCTATGAGAAAATAACAGGTGAACCCACCGCAAGCAGCGGATTGTCAAGAAGTTTTTCAGAAATTGTCAGAGGCAGGTTTGATTCGGCCAGGAGTTATAATCAATATGGAATTCCTGTATTTATCTTCTTCTTCATACAGTTTTTTCAAAGAATTATTGTAAGCATTCTCCGTTATAAAATGACTATCCATAGAAGATGGCTTTTAATTGGTGATGTAATAATTTCTATCGCTTTATTTCTTTATTGTTTTAAAGGATTTATCAGGGATTTTTTAAATAACTTTTCATAACGAACCACAGTTATATATCAAAATAAATATACGAACAGAATATTCGTAAATCATTCCTTGTGTAACACTGACGTTCAACATATCAAATATTCTATAATCACATTCTTCTAATTGTTTACTAGAAAGCCTATGGATATATAGTTTGGTCTGAAATTTGTTTCTTATTGTTTCCTGGCACGGCACATATCATATTAACTCCAAATAATATCTGAAATGAAAATATTTAATATTCTGTCAATATTATTAGTACTGCTTTTTATAAGCTGTTTCGTCTCTGGGCAGGATGGCAGGGCTTCAAGAGCTGATATAAGGGAACATAGAGAATATGAGAAACAGATGCGTAAAGAACAGAGGGAAAGGGAACTGGAACAGAAGTCCGGAATAACTAAAAAGATGGTTGAAATACAGCGATTTGTTCTGGAAGCTGATAATTTAAGCGATAAATATGGTAACAGGATCATGGTAAGTCCAAACATAAATTTCATTATGATTGATTCCCTTGATGGCGTATTACAATTCGGTTCCGCTTTTACTGTTGGTTATAATGGTGTTGGCGGGCAGACACTTGATGGCAGAATTACAAAATATGAATACTCCATGATGGGAAGAAATAAAGATTCGTATAACATCAGGATGATATTTATGTCACCGATTGGCACATATGATATCACAATGACAGTTAACCCGGAAGGATATGCGGACGCCACCATACGTGGTAACTGGTCGGGGCAGCTGAACTACCATGGGAAACTGGTGCCGCTTGGTCTTTCGAAAGTTTATAAGGGGCACTCGTTGTTTTGATTTGTTTTCATGGTAATTGATTTTTGTTTTCAATCATTTATCCATGAATCTTAAAATTATCTGTTATCAATTTCCATGTTCTTGAATAGATTTAAATGATACACTCAGAACTCAGAAATTCTTGTAGAGTAAAAACGTTTCCCATTCTAATTCCTTTCGGAGTATCCTGGAGGGTACAACATTCCCTTTCCAGGTCATGATAAAAAAAGAAGATATCATTATTTTCATATGATTCTCTCAGGAATTGTTCCTTTTCCACCAATGAATTAAGCGGGTTGGTATCATAACCTGAGATCCATGAAAGAGAGATGTTACCGGCTGTTTGTATGAAATCAGCGAGATTTACTATGGTCCTGTTCTTATAGCGGATGAGCACGATAGCCTAGCCCAGTGTATGACCATTGAAAAGCCTGATATGAACGTTTGGTGTCACAGAAAAATCTGTATCGAACAGCCGCAGTTGCCCGCTTTTTTCCATTGGTTCAATATTCTCCTTTAAGAAGGATGCTCCTTCCAGCCTGTTGGGTATCTGCGTCAGATTCCACTGGAGGTGACTGACCCAGTAGGTCGCGTTAGGAAACACCGTTACAAAATCAGATTTCTCTTCATCATATTCGATACTGCCCCCATAATGGTCAAAATGCAGATGTGTAATGACATGGTCGGTAATGTCTTCCGGAGAAAAACCATGTCGGGACAGGGACGCTACCAGGGTATCCTCCCCGTTCAAATAATAATGTTTCAGGAAGTCTTTATCCTGCTTATCTCCTATACCGCTGTCGAATAGTATCCTGCGGTCACCATCCACCACCAGGAGGCAGCGCATGGAGCAATTAACAAGATTTTTTTCATCGGCCTGGTATAACTTCTCCCACAGGACTTTCGGTACAATGCCAAACATAGCACCGCCATCCAGTTTGAAATTGCCCGTCGGAATGCTGTATAGTTCCATTGTTCCTTCCCCCTCCTGACTTCCTCCAAAAATAGGTAATCAGGTAGCTATATTTAATCCTTTGTGTTCTCTGTGCTTCCTCTGTGCACTCCCTGCCTGCCGAATCCGCCTTAGGCGGAGCAGTCAGGTGTGGTTAAATATCTTACAAATCCCTTTATCCTTTTTATTCTATCGGTTCAGTAATCAATCGCCTGATTTGCATAATCTCATCATACAAACTGACAAATTCCGGATTTTGGATTATTTCTGCAGATCCAATCATACTTGTATCCCTCAGAAATGTTGCTTCATTCATATGGTTTTCCAGATCATTCAATTGATGTTTATACAGTAACCGTTCTTCCGGGATTACAAAATCTTCAATGATTGTATTCAGTTCTCCGAGTGTTTTTTTCTGTCCTGTCGCAATCCAGATAAGTCTTTGAAGATTTTCATTCTGTGGGGTATCAGAGACAGTAGCATCAGGAAATCTGGAGATTGTTGAATAAAGGAGAAATATCTTTTCAATAAAAGTACCGGTAAGCAGGGCGGAATATAATTGTTTCTCCGTATCATCTGTTAATTGCATGACGGATACCTGCAAATCCTGCTCAAGCCTCATCAATACTGAATCAATTTCCAGATCACCAACAGTATAATCCGACATTAAATTACTGATAAAAGTTATAACCTGCGGGAAGTTTTGAGCCAGGGATATTGCTGAGAGATAACAGCCAGCTGTCGCATTCTCGTCTCCAAATGCATTAGCATAGGCAAGATCGACGACATAAACACCTATATTGGCAGCCTGTAAAAGATCATTGCTCAGATATTTTTCAACATTTTCAATGCTGTTAATTAATTCAGGATAATAAGATACCTCAATGTTGCTGAGTAATAGGGAAATATCTGAATAATTATCAAAACCCGGTAAAATTTCCACGGCTAATAGGTGGAAAGAATCGGACGGCATCATTTCCGTAATTTCAGATTCCTGTTGTTGAGGTTTTTGCTGACATGAGTTCAGGATTATGCCGCTGATAAACATAAATGATATTACAGAGTATGTTACAATTGTGTTTTTCATAGGTTATGAATTGGTGTCTCAGGGTGAAAGATAATAAAAAAGGCTCAGGCTGAGGCCCGCCCTGTGAAATAATTTTGTTTTGCAAAATTGCAAGCCCTTTCAAGACTCGTATTTCACAGGACAAGGCTGAGGGAAAAAGCAGGGAGTATGGAATAGAATTGAAATGTCGCCCCTAAAGGGGCGGAGGTGAGAGTTAGGGAGTGAGGGAGAGAGAAAGGGAGAAGGGGCGAAATGGAGAAGGAGTTAAAGGGAGAAGGAGTGAGAGAGAGGGATGGAGAGAGGGAAAGAGGGAGATCCCGAAGGGGACGAACTATGAATAGCCAGGGGTGAAACCCATGGTTAGGTAATAATAATATTACACAACCCTGAGAGGGGTTGAATAATAAATATTTATCCATTATCGTGTTACATACTATCAGGCCAACGTTCTTTTAAAGATGACCACGTTTTTTTAATTTAAATTCTTGGAGCCTATAAAAAATCATTTATCTTTGCACCGCCAAAATAAAAAT